>JAADFM010000067.1 GCA_013152845.1 Methanobacteriota archaeon
GCCGTGGAATGGGCCCGTAGCTCAGTCTGGCTAGAGCACCGGCCTTTTAAGCCGGGTGTCGCGGGTTCGAATCCCGTCGGGCCCGCTGGATCCCTTTTGTGGAAAAGGTTTCCACCCCAAAACCCGCATTCGCCCCAGAGGACGAATGCTCCAAGATGTGAAAGGGCAATATATGAAAAAAACTGTTAAAAAAGGAGGAGGACCATGGCAAGGTTTGATATAAGAGACCATGAGCTTGTACCCGAACACGAAATCCTTCCGCCCGAGGAGGCGGAGAAGATACTTGAGGAGTACAACATCTCCAGGGGACAGCTCCCCAAGATTCTCTCCAGCGACCCCGTGGTCAAGATAATAAAGGCCGAGGTCGGGGACATCATCCGCATCAAGAGGAAAAGCCCGACCTCCGGGATATCCATCAACTACCGGGTAGTAACAGAACAGTTCTGAGGTGTTAACTTGGCAAGTGCGAACAGTGCGAACAAGCTCATTCTCAAGACCTTCCTCCAGACGAGGGAAAAAACAGCACATAGACTCCTATAACGACTTCATCGAGAACCGCCTCCAGCAGATCGTTGACGATATCGGCGTCATCGAGACCGATGTGGAGTACCAGGTGGTCCTGGGCAAGATAACCGTGGGGAAGGCCGAGGTCACCGAGGCCGACGGCTCAAGGAACCACGTGCCCCCCATGGAGGCCAGGATGAGAAACCTCAGCTACTTCTCGCCCATATTCCTGGAGATGACGCCCAGGAAGGAGGACAAGGAGTTCGAGACCGAGGTTGTCCCCATCGGGATGCTGCCGACCATGCTCAAGTCATCCATCTGCAACATCGCGGGACTCTCGGATGACGAGCTGATAGAGAAACTGGAGGACCCCCTGGACCCCGGCGGCTATTTCATAGTCAACGGCTCGGAGAGGGCCCTAGTCACCATCGAGGACCTGGCGCCCAACAAGATCATGCTGGAGGAGAGCGAGAGGTACAGCAAGATCACCCAGGTGGCCAAGGTCTTCTCCAAGAGGAGCGGGTTCCGCGCCCTGGTCACCGTGGAGAGGGGAAAGGACGGCCTCATCGGCGTCTCCTTCCCGTCGGTGCCCGGGAAGCTGCCCTTCATCATCGTCATGAAGGCGTTGGGGATGGAGACCGACCAGGACATCGTTAACACCGTATCCGACGACCCGGAGATAGTCCAGCACATCCTCGAGAACCTCGAGGAGTTCCTGGACGTTGTCCAGACCAAGGAGGCGGCCATCGAGTTCATCGGCAAGAAGGTGGCCGCCGGCCAGACCCGGGACTACCGCACCAAGCGGGCCGAGCAGGTCCTGGACCGCTACCTCCTGCCCCACATCGGCGTCGAGCCCGAGGACAGGCTCAGAAAGGCCCACTACCTGGGCAGGATGGTCCTGCGGGTCATGGAGCTCTACCTGGGCCGCAGGGAGCCCGACGACAAGGACCACTACGCCAACAAGAGGTTGCGCCTGGCCGGGGACCTCATGGAGGACCTCTTCAGGGTCGGTTTCTACAACCTGACCAGGGATATCAAGTACCAGATAGAGAGGGCCGTGGTCAGGGGCAAGGAGCCCTCGGTCCAGACGGCAGTCCGGGCCGACGTCCTCACCGAGAGGATAAGGCATGCCCTGGCCACCGGCAACTGGGTCGGGGGCAGGGCAGGGGTGAGCCAGCTCCTGGACAGGACCAACTACCTCTCTGTGGTCTCCCACATGAGGAGGGTGGTCTCCCCCTTGAGCCGCTCCCAGCCTCACTTCGAGGCCCGGGACCTCCACCCTACCCAGTTCGGGAAGATATGCCCAAGCGAGACCCCGGAGGGGCCAAACTGCGGTCTGGTGAAGAACCTGGCCCTCTCATCGGAGTTCTCCACCGGGATAGACCCCCAGAAGGTCGAGCCGGTGCTGTTTGAGCTGGGTGTCAAACCCATCAAGAAGGAGGCGGAAGGGGAATGAACGAAGCCAAGGTATACATCAACGGAAAACTCATCGGGACCCATCCCAACCCACAGGAGTTCATAAAGACCCTCAAGGAATTGAGGAGGAGCAACAAGCTCTCGGAGCAGGTCAACATCGCCTTCAACGAGGAGCTCAACGAGGTCGTTGTCAACACCGACGAGGGCAGGGGGCGCAGGCCCCTCATCGTCGTGGAGAACGGCAAGCCCAGGTTCAAGGACTCCCACATCAAGAAGCTGGAGTCAGGGGAGATGACCTGGGACGACCTGGTCAGGGAGGGCATCGTGGAGTACCTGGACTCCGAGGAGGAGGAGAACGCCTATGTCTGCATGGACCCGGCAGAGCTCACCAAGGAGCACACCCACCTGGAGATTGACCCCATCCTCATGCTGGGCATAAGCACCGCGGTGCTGCCCTACCCGGAGCACAACTCCTCCCCGAGGAACACCATGGGGGCGGGCATGGGGAAGCAGTCCCTGGGGTTCTTTGCATCCAATTACAAGTTCAGGACCGACACCCGGGGCCACCTCCTCCACTATCCCCAGGTATCATCTTCCAAGACCGACGTGGTGGACCTGGTGGGCTACGACCACCGCCCCGCGGGTCAGAACTTCGTGGTTGCCATCATGTCCTTCCAGGGCTACAATATGGAAGACGCCCTCATCCTGAACAAGGCTTCCATCGAGCGGGGCCTGGGCCGCTCCACCTTCTTCCGGGGCTACGAGGCCGAGGAGCGCCGCTACCCCGGGGGCCAGGAGGACATCTTCGAGCTACCAGATGCCGAGATACGGGGGTACCGTTCGGACAGCGATTACGAGTACCTGGACGAGGACGGACTCATCAACGTGGAATCCGAGGTCCGCTCGGGCCATGTCCTCATCGGCAAGACCTCACCGCCCAGGTTCCTGGAGGAGGTCAGCGAGTACGGCATGGCCAAGGAGAAGCGCAGGGAGACCTCGGTGACGGTGCGCCACGGCGAGAAGGGCGTGGTGGACCTGGTCTGCCTGACCGAGAGCATCGGGGGCAACCGCCTTGTGAAGATACGGGTGAGGGACCAGCGCATCCCCGAGCCCGGGGACAAGTTCGCCTCCCGCCACGGCCAGAAGGGCGTGGTTGGCATGATAGTGCCCCAGGAGGACATGCCATTCACCATCGACGGGGTGACCCCCGACCTCATCATCAACCCCCATGCCGTGCCATCCAGGATGACCGTGGGCCAGGTCCTGGAGATGCTGGCAGGCAAGGTCTCGGCCCTCCAGGGCGTGCGCAACGACGCCACGGCCTTCTCCGGCACCGAGGAAGAGGACCTGAGAAGGGCCCTCAAGGAGTCGGGTTTCAAGGACAACGGCCGGGAGGTCATGTACAACGGCATCACAGGGGAGAAGATGGAGGCCGAGATATTCGTGGGCATCGCCTACTACCAGAAGCTCCACCACATGGTCTCGGGCAAGATCCACGCCCGGTCCAGGGGCCCGGTCCAGGTCCTGACCCGCCAGCCCACCGAGGGCCGGGCCAGGGAAGGCGGCCTGAGGTTCGGGGAGATGGAGCGTGACTGCCTCATCGGCTACGGGGCGGCACTCCTCCTCAAGGAGCGGCTCCTGGACGAGTCCGACAAGTACCTGATGCAGATATGCGAAAAATGCGGCTCCTCGGCTGTCTATGACAAGCTGAGGGATACGGTCTACTGCTCCCTGTGCGGCAGGGACGTGGACATTGCGGAGGTGGAGGTATCCTATGCCTTCAAACTCCTCCTGGACGAACTCAAGTCCCTGGGGATAGACCCCAAACTGGTCCTCGGTGAGAAGGCGTGAGGTGAGGAAAGTGAGGATACTGCCGAGAAAGGTTGAGAAGATAAAGTTCGGTCTCCTTTCCCCGGACGTCATCAGGAAGACCTCCGAGGTCAGGGTGATTACCGCCGACACCTATGACGAGGACGGCTACCCCATCGAGGGTGGACTCATGGACCCCAAACTCGGTGTGGTGGACCCGGGGCTTAGGTGCAAGACCTGCGGCGGCAGGGTCGGGGAGTGCCCCGGCCACTTCGGCAGGATAGAGCTGTCCCGCCCGGTGGTCCACGTGGGGTTCGCAAAGCAGATAGGCAAGCTCATCAGGGGCATCTGCAGGAGGTGCGGCAGGCTCCTCCTCCCGGAAGAGGTCCTGGAGGAGTACAGGAGCAAGATAAAGCAGACCAAGAGGGTCGGCAAGAACCCGGAAGGCCTCATCGAGGACCTCCTGAAGAAGGCCAAGATGGCCAAGAAGTGCCCCTACTGCGGCGAGGAGCAGATGGACATCAAATACGAGAAACCCACATCTTACATCGAGGGCAAGAACCGCCTCTGGCCCACCGACATCAGGGAGCGCCTGGAACGGATTACCGACGAGGATGCGGAGCTCCTGGGGTTCGAGGTGGAGTCCGCCCGCCCGGACTGGATGATCCTGACGGTCCTCCCCATCCCCCCGGTGACGGTCAGGCCATCCATCACACTGGAGTCCGGCGAGCGCTCCGAGGACGACCTCACCCACAAACTCGTGGATATCTTGAGGATAAACCAGCGCCTCATGGAGAACGTGGAGGCAGGTGCTCCACAGCTCATCATCGAGGACCTCTGGGAGCTTCTCCAGTATCACGTGACCACCTACTTCAACAACGAAGTGGCCGGCGTTCCGCCCGCCCGGCACCGCTCGGGCCGGCCACTTAAGACCCTCACCCAGCGCCTGAAGGGCAAGGAGGGCAGGTTCAGGAGCAACCTCTCGGGCAAGAGGGTCAACTTCTCTGCAAGGACGGTGATATCCCCCGACCCCAACATCAGCATAAACGAGGTTGGGGTGCCCGAGATCGTGGCCCAGGAGCTCACCGTGCCGGTGAGGGTGACGGCCAGCAACATCGAGCACCTCAAGGAGCTTATCAAGAACG
>JAADFM010000068.1 GCA_013152845.1 Methanobacteriota archaeon
ACCATGCCAGGGAACTCGTCCAGGAGCTCCAGTTTCAAGTCCCCGGGCTCTATCCGTATCTCCCCTGCTATCTTCTGGAGGGACCCTTCCAGCTCCTTGATGCCGTCCATGTAGAACCCTTTGAGCAGGTCCAGCTGGGCCGGGGTGAAGTTGAATGGGGTCTTCTTCTCCTCTGCGTAGGAGGCCTCGAGCATCCTGTCCTCCATGACCCGCTTGACTGCATCGAGCATGTCCTGGTTCTTGTAGGGCTTCTGGATGAAGTCCGAGGCCCCGTACCTCAGGCTCTCGATTGCGCGGTCCATGTTGGCATAGGCCGTAATCATGATGACGTCGATGCGCCTGTCGTGCTCCTTCACCTTCTTCAATAGAGTGATGCCGTCCAGGTCCGGCATCATGATATCGCTTATGATGATGTCGTACTTGTTGGTGGCAATCTTCTCCAGGGCCTCCTCGCCGCTGGCCGCCTCGTCCACCTCGTACCCCTCCCTCCTCAGCAGGACCGACAGGCTCATCCGGATGGCTTCTTCATCATCCACTATCAGAATGGACACCTTCTCAGACCTCCTTTATATATTACAGCAGGTTGTTTTTAATACTATCGACTCCCGGGGGCCGTGTCCCTATCTCACGAAGTAGCGGCCCCGCTTCTCTATCTCGGCCAGACGCTCCAGGACGGGGCCTGCCCCGGGGTAGGCCTCTCTGTACCCCTCCATGAAGGCCTCAAGGCACTCGTCCTCGTGCTCGTGGTGGGTTGAGCGCAGCGACTTCTTGAAGACCAGCAGGTCGGTGCCCTTTGCCTCCACGGCCTCTGAAATCTCGCCCAGGCCGAAATCGATGAAGAAGATGCGCTTGCCCGAATGTATCATGTTGGAGGTGGTCAGGTCGCCGTGGATGATATGGGCCCGGTGGAGCCTGCCGGCCAGCTCCCCGATGCGGCGGAAGAGATTCTTCCTCTCTTTTGAGCCCATACTGTCAATCTCTTTCTTGACCTGGGGTCCGGGTACATGTGCCATCCTCAGCGTTGTCCCGGGATTGTCCACGTCATAGACCACAGGTGTAGGCACCCCCGCCCGCCGGGCTGCGGAGAGGAGCCGGGCCTCCCTCCTGGTCCTTGTGGTGCGCAGCATCCTATCCAGCTCCGGCACCCGGTAGTTTTTCGGGATGCGCTCCTTTACCACCTCCTCCCCCTCGAGGTACAGGTTGGCCTCAGCCCCCCGCCCGATGAGCCTCACCGCCAGGTCACCTCCACCTGGTCGGTGCGGTACCTCTGCTCCACCCTGGTCTCCTCGAGCCTGTGGGTTATCCCCGAGCGGTGCATGAGGATTCCTGTCCAGGCGATCATGGCCCCGTTGTCCCCCAGGACGTCGCCCGGTGGTACGAAGAACCCGGCACCCCGCTCCCGGGCCATGGTCCGCACCATCTCCTGGAGGCGGGAGTTCACCGCCACACCCCCGGCCATGAGGACCTCCTCCTTCTCGGTATGGGCCAGGGCGCGCTCGGTGACCTCGGTTATCATGGCAAAGGCCGTCTCCTGGAGGCTGAAGCAGACGTCCTCGATGCGGTTTCCTTCAGTCCTTGCGGCCCCGGTGGCGGCCGTCAGCAGGCCCGAGAAGGACAGGTCCATCCCCTTGACGGTGTAGGGTAGCGGCACATAGGAACCCTTCCTGGCCAGGCGCTCCACCACCGGCCCCCCGGGGGCACCCAGGTCCAGGTTGCGGGCGAACTGGTCGATGCAGTTGCCGATGGCGATATCCAGGGTCTCGCCGAAGACCCGGTAGCGCCCGCCCTCGAAGGCGATGACCTGGGTGTTGCCTCCAGACACATAGAGGGTCAGGGGGTCCTTTGCCTCGGTTTTCAGCCTACCTATCTCGATATGGCCGATGCAGTGGTTGACGCCAACCAGGGGGATGCCGTGTTTCAACGAGAGGGTCCGGGCGGCGACGGCCGCAACGCGCAGGCATGGACCCATCCCCGGGCCCCTGGAGAATGCGATGAGCTCGATATCACCCATGGCCAGCCCGGCGTCCTGGAGGGCCAGGTCGAGCAGGGGCCGCAGATTCTCGGCGTGGTGCTGGGCCGCCTCACGGGGGTGGATGCCCCCTTTGAGAGGCTGGTGCTTGGTCCGGTTGGCCAGGATGTTGCCCTCTGAATCGAGAATCCCTATGCCCAGCTTCTCCGCCGTGGCCTCGATGCCTAAGCATATCACTTTTTCCATTCGGTATACCCGCAGGCCCCGCAGGAGTACCGGTCCTTGTGGTCGGCCATGAAGGTCCCTTCGCCGCACCTGGGGCAGGAACGCTTCAGCCTCTCGAGTTTGTCGCCGTCCAGTTTGTACAGTTCCCATTTCTTGGCCATTCAGTCGCCCTCCTTTGCTTCTTCGGCGGATTCTTCGGCCTCGGCTGGTTTCTCTTCTTCCTTTCCTTCCTCCCCGGACTTGGCCTCTCCCTCCTCCTTCCCGGCTGGCGCTTCCTTATCCCCGGCCGGCTCCTCGGGGGGCTTGTTCTTCTCCAGGATGTAGGCGGGCTCCACCGAACGGGCCCGTTCCTCGGAATCGTAGACCTTCACGAAGGCATGGGTCTCCCTGAGGCCGAACCCGGTGCGGATGGCATCCACGATGAGCCTGCCCTTCTTGGCATTCAACTTGGCCTCCAGCCTCCTTTTCAGCTCGGCCCTGCTGGGCGCCGGGCCTTCGTGAACTACCCTGACTTTCAGCTCCTTCCTTCCCAGGAGGGGGTTTTCCTTTTCCTCGATGACGTCTATGTCCATTTTTCTACTCCTCCAATCAAAGGGATAACAGTGACCGGTATATGGTGGCTGCCTTCATCTTGGACTCCTCGTCGACTCTCACAAAGACCATGCCCCTGTCAGGCTGGCCGTAGAGGACCACCGAGTCCCAGTCCGCCTCCAGGATGCAGGGCAGGACCGCCAGGTCCTCCTCGCCGTCCACCTGGATGACGGTGCCTTCCTCGGCGATGGCCTCGTGGATTCTCTCCTGGAGCTCGGCGGATATCTCGCCGGGGGGGTTCCTGGCGGTGACCACCCGCTCGCCCAGGTCGCAGGCCTCCAGGGCCTCCCGTTTGGTCTTCAGGTCCACGATGGCCAGGCTGGGTCTTACCCCGACCTCCAGGAGGTTCCTGAGGGTCACATCGCCCACGGCGATGACGGGCTCGCCCTTGAGGAGCTCCTTGACCTTCCTGGCGGGCTCAAGACCCTCGCCTTCCAGGAGCTGCCCGAAGGGCTCCCTGAACATGGAACGGAGGCTGTCAGGGACCTTGATGGTTTCCATTTACCTGACCTTGAGGGCGTATCTGCCCCTGGTTTGGATGCCCAGCCGCCTGGCAACCTCTGATTCCTCGGTATTGACTATCCTGATGTAACCTATCCAATCCGGGGAGGTCTGGCCCTTGCAGACAGGACACACTTCCAGGTCGGTGAGCCTCTTGCACTCCTTGCACGCCCTTTCCTTCACTTCTTGGCCTCCTTTTTAGCCTTCTTTTTCTTCTTGGGCTTCTTCTTGTCCTCCTCGAGCCACTCGAACTTGCCCAGACCCGGCTGGCGCATGGTGAGGTTTATCTTGGACTCCTTGGACTTGTCGGGGTTCAACGATATGGCCACTATCCTGGCCCTCACCTTGTCCCCTGCCTGGAGGAGCCTCCCGGTTTCCTTGCCCCTTAGGGCGCCGTTCTTCTCGTCATAGGTGATGTAATCGTCGGTGACCTGGGATACATGGATAAGCCCGTCCAGGGGGCCGAACCTGATGAAGGCACCGAACTCCACTATCTCCAGGACCTCGGCATCCACTATCTCGTGGAGCTCGGGCTTGTATGTCAGGGCCTCGAAGGTAACGTGGTGGTAGGCACCGCCGTCGCCCGGGATGAGGCTGCCTTCCTCCACCCCCTTGATATCCTTTATGAGGAGGACCATGCCCAGGTCCTTGTCCAGCTTCCCCTCGTAGCCGCCTTCCAGCCGCCCCTTGAAGTCGTATCCCGTCTTGAGGATGTCCTTCACCGTCTCCTCCAGGGGGTTGCCGAACCGCTCGGGGGGAACCCGTACCAGGTCTTCCAGGGTTACAAGCTTGAATATTCCAATCAACTCCTTAAATCACTGGTTGTATCTAACTAGTTTTTAAATATATCCGTCCACCGCCAGGCGCCTCCCCTGGCGGAGGTATATAACCGGCGCACCCCTTCTTCTTATCTTCTCCTTTAAAACTTTATCGTTGGTGCACACGATATCATCCCGTGATGCCAGGGCCAAGAGGGCCTCGTCGGCTGGACCTTCCCGGTGGACGACATTCACCCTGTCAAGGAGTCCGAGGGCGGCCCGGGCATGCCTGTTGGAGGCCGCCAGTGCCTCCAGTTCGTCCCTCACACCGGAGAGGGTCGCCAGCTCACA
>JAADFM010000069.1 GCA_013152845.1 Methanobacteriota archaeon
GAATCTTAAAGGACAAACCGTCCAGCATAAGCCAGCTTGCAAAGAAACTCGGCCTGTCCTATCATGATGTAAGATACCATATAAAAATACTGCAGGAAAATAGAATCATCGAGTCCATAGGGGAGGCGTCCATTTCCATGTATTTCTTGACAGATGAATTTGAAAGGGATTGGGAGGAATTCGAAAAGATATGGCGGAGTCTAAACATTTCGTGAGGAGGTCTCAATGGATAAGATATGGGCAATCCGGGTAGTTGTGGATATAGTGGACATAAGTCTGCTTGTGGTATTGGTAGGGCTATACATAAAGAGATACGAGGAAGTAAAATCCGAGTTTACCATGGGCTTCCTCCTTGTAGCCGCAGCGCTTCTCATCAGGACTCTTTTCTCGGCCCCTTTTCTAAGGCTCGTGATTTTGCATCAGGAGATATCAACCGTAATTGACCCCTACAGGCTTGTGGCAGATTTTTTTGAATTAGGGGCCCTTTCCGTGCTGCTTTACATCAGCACCAGGTAGAAGCCAAAACCCAAAACCCAAGAATCCACCCAACAATTAATATATAGACCCTATATATCCTTCCCATGGTCCTCGGAGAGGTCCTCCTCTGGTCTGCCATGGCCTGCCTAGTCCTCCAGGTCCCGGCCGCCTTCCTCAAAAAGGACACCTTCAGGCCGCTCTACCGCCTCTCCGCCTTCCTCGCCACCTCGGTGGTCGCGCTCCTGACCTACTACTTCGTGGCCGGAGAGTTCAACTACCACTACGTCTACACCCACATCGGCACCACGACACCCCTCGTTTACAGGCTCTCATCGGTCTGGGCAGGCCAGGAAGGGACCTTCCTCCTGTGGGCCTGGGTGGGTCATCGCCGGCTGGCGCATATCCGAGAAGCGGGACATCCGCGACCCCTACACCCGGGACAGCCTGGTCCTGGCCAGCCTCTTCGGTGCCTTCTTCCTCTACCTGGCCTTCACCATGCACCCCTTTGCCACCACATACTCCGCCATGGAAGGATACGCCCATGAGAGTGGCCTTCCCATAGAGGACATCCTCGGCTACTACCGTTCCAGCGGGGCATACACCCCCGGGGAGGGCTTTGTGGAGGGCACGGGCACCAACCCCTACCTGGCCAGCCCCTGGATGGCACTCCACCCCCCGGTGGTCTTCATCGCCTACGGCACCATCACCGCCGTCGCCGCCTTCCTCCTCGCCTTCTTCCTGCGGGGCTCAGGGGACTGGAAGGCCACCGCGTTGTTCTGGAACCGGGTCTCCTGGCTCTTCTTGAGCTTCGGCATCCTGGTGGGAGGCATCTGGGCCTACGAGGAGCTCACCTACGGGGGCTACTGGGTCTGGGACCCGGTGGAGACCTCATCCCTGATACCCTGGCTGACCCTTACCGCCTTCCTCCATTCCGCCCGGCAGCCGGGGCACCGCCTCCTCTCCCCGGTACTGGGGGTCTTCACCTTCGTCTTCGTGGTCTACTGCACCTACATCACCCGCAGCGGCATCCTGAAATCCGTCCACGGCTACAGCGAGACCTCTGTCGGCCCGGTCCTCATCTACTCGATTCTGGCCCTGGCTGGCTGCCCTGACCCTCCTCCTGGCGGCCCGGCACCTCTCCCTCCCGGGCATGGAGAGGGACATAAGGCACCCGAAAAACACCACCTACCTACTGGTGGCGCTCCTCCTGGCCCTCTCCGGGGTCCTCCTCTACGGCCTCACCAAGCCGGTCTACATCGTCCTCTCCGGCGGTGAGGAGGTCCAGCTCCCCAAGGCCTTCTTCAACCAGAACTCCTTCCCCTTCGTTGTCGGGATATTCCTCCTCCTGGGGTTCTGCCTCCTCTCCTATCTCAGGGGGCCCTACCTGGCGGGCTCCACCATGGCCGCCGCCCTCCTGGCAGGACTCTTCTACTGGAAGGGCGGTCCCTCCGGCCAGCAGGTGGTTGACGCCCTCCTCCCAGTGCTGGCCCTGGGGGCCCTGGCCGTTCTGAAGCGCTTCCGGGACCGCCCGTCGGCATATCCTGGCCACCTCATCCACCTGGGGGCGGTCTTCATGGTCTTCGGGGTGGCGGCCAGCTCCGGCCTGGGGGAGACCAGGGAGGGCCTCTACTTCATCTATCCGGGCGAGGTGGGAGTGGAAAAGGACATCGGCCGGGGCTACACCCTGGCCCTGGAGGGCCTGGAGGTGGAGCGGGACGGTGACGGGAACTGGGTCCAGTACGCCCTCCTCTCGGTCCGCAGGGGCGGGGAGGAGGTCTTCCTTGGCAGGCCCGAGGTGACCATGACCCGGAACTTCGGTCCCATCGCCCACGTGGCCATCTGCCGGGGGGTCTCGGACATCTACCTCGTCCTGCCACCGCCGGGGGGGATGCAGTACCCCTCCGGCGAGATAGTGGTCCCGGTGGTGGTCAAGTTCCTGCCCTACATAGCCTTCCTGTGGACCGGCAGTTTCCTCATGGTCCTGGGAATCGCCGTG
Organism: Methanobacteriota archaeon; assembly: GCA_013152845.1. GTDB lineage: Archaea > Hydrothermarchaeota > Hydrothermarchaeia > Hydrothermarchaeales > JAADFM01 > JAADFM01. Next base: position 2,474 of record JAADFM010000069.1, read on the forward strand.
GGCATCCTGAGGGGGAGGATATGATAACCATCGACGGCTCCCACGGGGAGGGGGGAGGGCAGATTCTGAGGACGGCCCTGGCCCTCTCCGCCCTGGTGGGTGAACCTGTGCGCATCGAGAACATCAGGGCCAAGCGGAAGAACCCCGGCCTTGCCAGGCAGCACCTCAAAGTGATAGAGGCCCTCTGCGAGATGACGGGAGGGAGGGCCGAGGGGCTGGCCGTCGGCTCAACCGCGGTGGAGTTCCATCCCGGCAGACTGGTCTTCGACATCGGTACGGCCGGGAGCGTTACCCTCCTCCTGCAGGGTCTTTTTTTGCCTTCGGCCTTCTCGGGCTCGAGCCTGACTCTTGCAGGCGGCACCGATGTCAGGTGGTCGCCCCCGGTGGACTACCTGAAAGCGGTGTTCCTCCCGGCGGTGAAAAGGATGGGGATTGAGGCCAGGGTGGAGGTGCTCTCCAGGGGGTTCTACCCCAGGGGCGGGGGCAGGATTAGGGCGGAGTTTTCCCGGGTGGAAGCGGTATCACCAATAGAGATGGTGCACAGAGGCAGGCTCTTGGAGGTTAGGGGCAGGGCATTCTCGTCAAACCTACCTGTTCATGTAACGGAGAGGATGGCCAGAAGCGCGCTCGAGACTCTCGGAAGGGAGGCTACAATCGAAAGGGAAACCTCGAGGGGACCCTCTGCCGGGGCCGGTATCGTCATGTGGGCGGTCTATGAGAACACCGTCATCGGTGCTTCGGCCCTGGGGGAGAGGGGCGTGCCTGCAGATGTGGTGGGCAGGAAGGCCGCAATGAAGCTTGTGGAAGAGATGAAAAGAGGGGCCGTAGACAGCCATTTGGCAGACCAACTCATCCCATTCATGGGCCTAGCCGGCGGGCAGTCCCGCATCCTGGTGGGGGAGATGACCGGCCATGCACAGACCAACATCTGGGTCACAGAGGCCGTCCTGGGAGAAACGTTCACGGTGGAGGAGGTGGAGGGAGGCGTGCTCATAGAGGCCAGGGGTAAGGGCTTCACGCTGTCCTGACCACTGCGGCTAAATCTTGTTGACGTCGATTATCTGGAAGGCCGCCTTTTCCAGGAGCTGGCTGACGGTCAGGGACTCGAACTCCTCCATGGCCAGGTCTTCGTCCTTGGCCTCCAGGTCGTAATGCCCCCTTATCCTGAACAACACGCGGTAACCCGTCATCCTTCGCTCACCTCCAGGTCCTTTATCCTTTTGAGTTCCATTATCTTCTCCTTCAGTTCGTCAATGCCGGTCCCTTCCTTGGCAGAGACCATGTAGGCTGATTGTCCCAACCCCTTCAAAAAAGTTCCTGTCGCCTCCCCGGATACAAGGTCCATCTTGTTGAGAACCGGCAGCACAGGGACAGGGAACCTCTCCTTTATCTCTCTGTATATGTTCTCCTGGGCCTGCCGGGAGAACCCGCAGCTGAGGGTGGGGTCGAAGACGTAGGCCACCGCATCGGCCAGGTGCTTCAGGGCCAGTACGGCGTGGCGCTCCGCCGGGTTGCGCTCGGCCAGGGGGCGGTCCAGAAGGCCCGGGGTGTCCACTATCTGGTACCTCTGGTAGTTGTCCTCGAAGTACCCCAGGAGGATGCCCTGGGTGGTGAAGGGGTAGCTCTCCACCCTCGGGGTGGCCGAGGTCATGGCAGAAAGGAGGGTGGACTTGCCCACGTTGGGGGGCCCGGCTATCACCACGGTGAAGACGTCGTCCTCTATCTTGGGGAGGTCCTTGAGCCTCTCCCTGGCGTCCCTGAGGTAGTCCAGGTGGGGCTCTATCTGCCTCAGCAGGGAGGCAAGGCGGCCGTAGAACTCCCGGCGCTGTGCCTTTATCTCCCCCTCGGTCCTGGAGCGGCCTATCCTGCCAGAGTAGATGCCCACAAGGCGCTTCACCTGCTCGCTGACCCACTTCATGGAGGCCAGTGACCTCTTGAACCTCTCCCTGTCCACCACCGTGCATATCAGCTCGCGGTAGAAGGGGGACAGCTCCTCCAGGCGGGGGGTGCGGTTGAGAATCCTCTTGAAGTGGTCCATAACGGTCCTGCCCGCGGTCTTCACCCTGGCACGCTCGGCCCTCTTTATCCTCGCCACCTGGGAGCCTGCCCCGGAGTAGGCCTTGTTCCCCTCCTTGGTGGCCCTGCGGAAGGCCATCTCCAGCATCTCCTCCGAGGAGGGTATGGGGGGCACCCGCTTGAAGTCCATGGTCTCATTTAAGGGTCACAAGCCTTAAATAGGCAACTCCCCAATCATCATGTTTTATATATCATGATTTATAATTATTAATCATGAAATTAACCTCGGTCCAGCGAGAGGTCCTCCTTGCCCTGGTGGACCTCTACCAGAGGTCGAAGGGCTCTGCGGTCAAGGGCGAGGACATCGCCGAGCTCATAAAGAAGAACCCGGGCACCATCCGCAACCTCATGCAGTCCCTGCGCTCCCTGGGTCTGGTGGAGGGGGTGCCCGGACCCAAGGGGGGATACCGCCCCACCAAGGAGGCCTACGAGGCCCTGGACTTCGAGGTAATCGAGGACGGGGTAACGGTGCCCTTTTTCGTCTCCTCCGGCCGGGTGGAGGGGGTTTCGGCCACCAACATCAACCTGCTGAGCATCCCGGACCCCACTAGGTGCCGTGCCGCCATCCATGCCATAGGCGACATCCGGAGGTTCAACACCGGGGACGTGGTGACCATCGGGCCAACCCCGGTGAACTTGATGGTCATAAAGGGCGAGGTCATCGGCAGGGACGACATGGACAACACACTCCTTATAGACATCATCGAGATGGTCAGCATCCCGAAGGAACAGGTCAAGAACATCGCCTCAAGGGACATCAAGCACATCCATCCCAAGGCCACCGTCAGGGAGGCCGCCAGGGTACTCTACCACGAGCTCATCAGGGGGGCCCCGGTGGTGGAGGACGGCAAACCCGTGGGAATCATCTCCACCGTGGACATCACAAGGGCCCTGGCCGAGGACAAGGAGGACGAGCCGGTGGAGAAGGTCATGAGCAGGAACCTGCGCCTGATTAACGAGAACGCATACCTCTCCCAGGCCATCGACGAGATGCAGATGCACAATATATCGCGCCTAATTGTTGTCAACGACAAAAACGAGGCGGTGGGACTTGTGACCAGGACCGATATCATCTGCAGAATCGCAAACATCTGCAAGCCCGGCTTCTAGGAATCCTCTTCCTCGTCCCAGTTGTCGATTATCCCGACGATACCGGTATCCACCTCTTTTACTATCTTGATGTCGTCTATGGTGTGCAGGCCCATCTGCCTGGCGGTCCTCTCCAGGCCGAGCTCGATGTCCCTGCTCAGGACGATGATGTAGGCGTTTATCTCCTCCAGGCCCAGGCTCCGGGCGGCAAGGGTGCGGTGGTGGCCGTCCACCAGGACCAGCCTCTCCCCGGTCTTGATGACAACGATGGGCTCGGCAAGGCCCCGTTTTATCTCGTACTCCCGCCCCCTGAACTCGTCGGGCATGACCTTGCCCTGGGTGGGGATGAGGTCGTCTATCCTCACCGTACCCATGCGGACGATGGTCCTGATGCCGTAGAGGCTCTCCAGGGATTCCGTCAGCTTGCGCACCTTGCCCGGGGTGACCCTCTCGATGTGGGACCTGATGACGTCGGTGTTGGTGACAATGCCTATGACCCTCCCTTCCTTATCCACCACCGGCAGCCTGGAGAAGCCCTTCCTGAACATGACCCGGGCGGCATCGGTGAGGTTGGTGTCAGGGAAGGTGACCATGACCTTCTTGGTCATGACGTTCTTGACCTTGGTGTCCTGCTCCCTCAGGACAAGGTCCCGGGCGGTCACCATGCCCATGAGGCGCCCGTCCTTTATCACCGGGAACCCGTCGTGGTTGGTCTCCCGCATGATGTTCTTGAGCTCCTCGATGGACATGTCCGGGTCCACGGAGGTCACGTTCCGGGACATGTAGGTCTTGACCTTGGTGTTCTCCATTTTACAAAAGGATTAATAGCCCTGGCATTAATATCTTTTCATGGCCCGCCGGACACTCAACGAGCTGAAGTGGCATCCCGGGAAGTCCCTGGAAGGGGTGGAAATCACCTACCTCCACCGGGGGGCGCCCGGGGACAGGGTCACCGTGGATGCCTCTGAGCTGGTGGCCCTGGAGCGCTCCTTCTTCGTTGTCGCAGGGAGTAGAGGGGATGTGAGAATCCCATACCACCGCATCATTGAGATCAGGAAGGACGGGGAGGTCATCTGGAAACCAAAATCAGACCGGCACGCCCTACATGGGGACATGAAGGAGGTAGATAGGGCCATCAGGGGCGGGGGAGGCCGGACCCACATCGAGGTCCAGGTGACGCCCAATTCCAGAAAGACTGCCCTGACCGGCGTTGACCCCTGGCGGGGGAGGCTCAACATCGAGGTCAGGGAGAAACCGGTCTCAGGCAGGGCCAACCGGGAGGTCATAAATCTCTTCGCCCGGCTGTTGGGCATCCCGGCCGGGGAGGTTGCCATCACCTCGGGGGCGGGGGCGCGCCAGAAGACCGTCACATCTGGAGCCCGAGAAGGTCAGGGAGGTCCTGGAAGGCCTCCAGCCTGGCCCATGATGCTGGGAAAAGAATATCAATAGACGGGGGACAAATACCTCCCATGCCCCTCCTGGAATGGAGTGATAAGTACAGCCTGGGCATCAGGGAGATAGACGAGCAGCACAGGGACCTGATTGCGATGATAAACTACCTCCACGATGCCCAGGCTGTACTTATCACTCCATTCCAGGAGGGGCATGGGTGGTATTTGTCCCCCGTCTATTGATATTCTTTTCCCAGCATCAGGGGGGCAGGCTGGAGACCTTCCAGGACCTCCCTGACCTTCTCGGGCTCCAGATTCACGGTGACGGTCTTCTGGCGCGCCCCCGCCCCCGAGGTGATGGCAACCTCCCCGGCCGGGATGCCCAACAGCCGGGCGAAGAGATTTATGACCT
>JAADFM010000070.1 GCA_013152845.1 Methanobacteriota archaeon
GGCTGAGGCTGGCCTACCTGTCCAGGGAGTACGCCCTCCAGATAGGTGGCCGGGCGGTAGAGCCCGGGAAGTACAGCCTGGTGGAGGCCGAGGTCCCCCTGATATACTACGGGACCGTGGACGGGGTCGAGCTGGGCTACCAGCCCGCCCCTCACGGCATCGCCCAGGCCGCCAGGGAGGCCTTCTATGCCTATGAGAAGACCGGCCGGGAGGAGAACCTCTCCAGGGGCCTCTTCCTGGTGGATTACCTCCTGAACACATCGGTGGACAGGGGGGAGTTCCTGGTCTGGGAGTACCCCTTTCCCTGGCCGGGCTACGGCCTGGAGGAGGGCTGGAGGGGTTCCCTCTGCCAGGCGGGCATCCTCAAGGCCCTGATGCTGGCATACATGCACACCGGGGATGAGAGGTACCGCAGGGCCGCGGAGAAGACCCTGCACGCCTTTTCCGTGCCGGTGGAGGAGGGCGGTCTCCTGGAGATGAGGGAGGGGCACTACTGGTACCCCGAGTACGCGTCGGACCCGCCCTATGTCCTCAACGGATTTGTCACCACCCTCATCTGGCTCAAGGAGTATGCCGACTATTTCGGCAGCGCCGAGGCCGGGGAGCTCTACCGGAAGGGTCTGGAGGGTCTTGCCGCCTTCCTGCCGGACTACGATGCCGGGGACGGGTGGAGCTACTACGACGCCCGGGGTAAGAGGGCCAGCCAGCACTACCACGATATGCACGTCTGGCAGATGGAAGTCATGTACAACCTGACAGGGGAGGAGATATTCCAGGAATACTACCTAAGATGGCGGAGCAGCGGGTGAGACCTCCGCCCCCGGCACGGCCCCGCCTCCCGGTCCTGGAGGCTCTTCAAAAAGGGTGACGTTTGCCTGGGCCACCTCACCCGAGGCGTTGGCGTCAGGGGAGGCCCCGTCCAGGATGGCGTCGAGTCCCCCGGGCCCGGGGGAAAAGAGGGCCAAGCCGATTAATGCAAGTCCGAATACCCCAGTAATCCAGCTCATAAAATTCCACCCAGTTTTTCATCACAATGCACTACTGATATAAAAAGGTTTTTATTACACGCCGGTCAAGGGAACCCTGTCGAAATGGCCATCCATCCTATCGAGTTCAGGTACGGCAGCCGAGAGATGAAGTCCATCTTCACCGAGGAGGCCAGACTTCAGAGGCTTTTAGACGTGGAGGCCGCCCTGGCCCGCCCATGCAGAGGCCGGCAACATCCCCAAGAAGGCGGCCAGGACCATCACCTCCAAGGCCAAGACGAAATACGTCAAGGTGGAGCGGGTAAAGGAAATCGAGGCCGAGATACATCACGACCTCATGGCGGTGGTCAAGGCCCTCACCGAGCAGTGCGGGGAGGCCGGGAAGTACATCCACCTGGGGGCCACCTCCTACGACATCATAGACACCGCCAACGCCCTCCAGTTCAGGGACGGTCTGGCCATCGTGCGCCGGGACCTCTTCGAGATCGAGGGCATCCTCCTGGACCTGGCAGAGGAGCACAAGCGGACCGTTGCCGTGGGCAGGACTCACGGCCAGCACGCCGTGCCCATCACCTATGGGTTGAAGTTCGCCCTCTGGGCCACCGAGGTCCGCCGGCATATCGAGCGCATCGACGAGGCAAAGAAGCGCATCTGCCTTGGCAAGATGACCGGAGCGGTGGGGACCCAGGCATCTTTCGGAAAGACCGGTCCGAGAATCCAGCGCCTGGTGATGAAGGACCTGGGCCTGAAACCCGCACCCCTGTCGAACCAGGTAGTGCCAAGAGACGTCTATGCCGAGCTCATATCCATCCTCGCCATGATAGCCGCCACCTTCGACAAGATAGGCAAGGAGTTCCGCAACCTCATGCGCACCGAGATTATGGAGATTTCCGAGCCCTTCGCCGAGAAGAAGCAGGTGGGCTCCTCCACCATGCCCCACAAGCGCAACCCCATCAATGCGGAGAACATCTGCGGTCTGGCCCGGGTGGTGAAGTCCAATATCTTCATCGCGTTGGAGAACGTCTCGTTGGAGCACGAGCGGGACCTGACCAACTCCTCGGCCGAGCGGGCATTGATTCCCGAGACCTTCATCCTCACCGACGAGATCCTGAAGCGCGCCAAGAAGATCCTGGGCGGCATCGTCCTCTATCCAGAGAACATCAGGCGCAACCTGGAGATGACAGGGGGTATGGAGATGGCCGAGAGTGTGATGATGGCCCTGACCAGGAAGGGTATGGGGCGCCAGGAGGCCCACGAGCTGTTGCGCCGGGCCTCGGTGAAGGCCTTCAACCAGGGTGTCCCCCTGGGGGAGGTGCTGAAAGGGGATAAAGAGGTCACCGCCCTCCTCACGGAGAAGGAGATTGACCGCGCCCTGGACCCGGCGGCCTATATCGGCACGGCGGTGCGGCAGGTCACGGCGGCGGTGAGGAGCATCAGAGAGAAGAGGAAGAGGGGATAGGCATGGGGGAAGACAGACAGGACCTGGTGGACATCTATATCGACAGGTTCACCACCCTCGTCATCTCGGCCTTTGGGCTGGTGGCCGCCCTGGCATGGAACGATGCCATCAAGGCCCTCATAAATGAGGTCTTTGACAAGCCGGATGCCGTAAGGCCCATGTTCGTATATGCGACGGTCATCACCGTCGTGGCCGTGATTGCAACCTACTGGATAAGCAAAATCGCGGAAAAGGCAAAGAAGATTACCTGACAGCCAATGCAGTTCAGATACTGATGTAGGTGTTGATGGACTGGCTATATCTTGCCATCTAATATTTTTTTAGCAAGTTGTGATAGAGTTTGTTCCCTATATTTTTCTCTTTCTGGCTTATTGAATACTAAATCCCCCCATTCAGAACCCATTATGTGATGGCGTGTAATTTGTTCTTGAGTTAGGTAGAAGAACTCGTCAGGTTTATTATCATGGCGATAGTGAATAACGAGGATATACTTACCCTGTCTACCTTCAGTGCTCTTTACTCCTACAATTCTATTATAGCCCTTGACTCTTTTCACCTGCACGTCGTAATATCGTATCCCGGTCGGGCATTCAGCTCTGAGAACCAAATCGATAGCCTGATCATCAACACACGGCATATACACATCTACTCCATGACGGATTAACTCACCCGCCACAATTAGCTCACTACTCTTTCCGCTACGTAGGCGTTTATTCATAATAACACCTATTTACCTGTCAATTTCACTCTTTTACACTTCATCGTTATTAATACCTGTGTCTTTATGTTCCATTTTTGTCTAGAGGCAGGAAGGAAAGAGTGGTTTTATTCCCGACATTGTGCACAGATTACGAAAATCATACAAACGGTAAGTATGAAAGTATGATTAGGTGAAAGTATGAGCGAGGTCGAACTTGTAAAACTCTCTACCAGGGGCCAGATAGTCATTCCTAAGGACATAAGGGAACTCCTTGGCCTTAAGGGTGGTGAGAGGCTCGCCGTAAAGGCGGAGCGGGATGTCATTCTCCTCAAGAAAGTAGAGATTCCAGAGCTTGAAGCTGATTGGGAGGATATTTTCAGGTGGGGCGAAAGGCATGCCAAGAAGAAGGGCTTGAAGAAGAAGGACGTCGAGAGAATCATTCACAGGGCACGAGGGGTCAAAGATTGAGAGTAGTCTATGACACAAATACCTACATCTCGGGTATTTTCTGGAAGGGACCACCCAGAAAACTCCTCAAAGCTGCGGCAACAGGGAAGGTTGAACTATTTATCTCCGAGGCTATCCTCAGGGAGATTAAAAAGGTGCTGAAAAATGATTTCGATGTCGATGAACCCCAGCTTGGAAAGATAGTCACCAATATTGCAAAAACTGCAACCACATTAAAGGTGAACCGCAAGGTCAACGCAGTGAAGGCAGACCCCAGCGATAACAAGATTCTCGCCTGCGCCCTGAAATGCCATGCAGACTATATAGTGTCTGGAGACCACCATCTTCTATCTCTCAATGAATATAAAGGTATTAAGATAATAAAGGCGAGAAGTTTACTCGAAATGCTAAGATGAGCCATGCAGTCCTTCTTCGACTTCTTCGGCCGCATCGAGGAGCGCGAATCCGTCCTCCGGGAACTCGCATCCCTTCTTGCGCCAGGGGAGTGCGTCCTGGATATCGCCACCGGTTCCGGCTACCTGGCAAGGCAGATGAAGGACCAGCGGGTGGTCTGCCTGGACCTGGACCCCGGGGTGATTCACAGGACCGCCCGGCTCCTGCCCGGGACCTATGTGTGCGCCGATGCCACCCGGCTGCCCTTCAGGGACGCCTCCTTCGACTCCGCCGTGGCCTGGACCGGGGCGGCCCACATCCCTGACTGGAAGGGACTCGTCAGAGAGATGGTGCGGGTCACAAGAGCCGGGGGCAGGGTCATCCTGGCCGAGCCGAAAGGGGAGTACTCCACCAGGGCCTTCCGGGACTCCCGGTGCACCCATGCCATGCCCTCACCGGCGGAAATCGCAGAGGAACTGGATAAATTCGGACAGGTGGAGCTCCGGGATAGGGAATACTTCGTCACGGCGGTGGCAGGACTCTGATGATTTCGACGTCGCCGTCCCGGTAGACGGTCTCGAAGTAGCGGGGGTCCTCGAATTTCGTCCTGTCTATGTCCACCCCGTAGTCCGAGGCGGGCTTGTAGTAGGACAGGAGGTTCCCGGAATACTCCATGTTCCGGGAATAAAAGATGTGGGTGGCGCCGTAGCGCCTGGCAATTTCCGCCGCCTTCTCGGGGTCCGGGGTCTTGTAGAGGACGTAGAGGTCGTTCTGGACCTGGCCCGGGGCCTTGATGTAGGGGTAGTCCAGGTTGCGCAACGGGAACATGCCCCCCAGGAGGGCCCGCCCGCCGCAGACGCCGGCGAACATCTGGGCCCGGTAGTAGTCGGCTATGATGCGGTCCTCAGGCCCTGAGTTCTCCCGGTACCACACCGCCGCATGGTACTCCTCCGGGACGAGGCCCGAGGTCTGGAAGGCCAGGGGGAGATTGTACTGGTGGAGGTTGAAGACGAGGGCGGCAAGGAGGAGCAGGGGCAGGATGAGACCACCGTCCCTGAGCCGGTCCATGGCCCGGTGGACCATGACCCCGATACCTATCGAGAGGGGCTGGGCCAGGAAGGGGAAGAAGCGGAAGCCCTCCAGGGGCTTGCAGATGGTATGCCAGGTGAGGGCGCTCTTGCCGATGGCATTGAGGATGGCCTCGTTCTCGGCCTCAAGGATGAGGGGCACGGCCCACAGGAGGAGGATGAGGTGTGCCCGGTCCCTGTTCCTGACCCACCCGTAGGCCAGGTAGATGAAGGCGGCAAGACCAAGGAGCGCCGGGATATGGCCGTAGTACTCGAGCTGGCGCTCCACGGTGTAGAGCCCGCTGGAGGTCACCAGGGCCTTTATCCACCACCAGTAGAGGTTCTTCTGCCAGAGGGAGAAGGTGTCGGGCATGGAGGCCAGCTTGGAGAAGAGCCACCAGGGCGAAGGGCCTGCGATAGGAGGACCACCTTGAGCCAGTCCAGGAAGAGGGAGCGCCTGGCGCCGCTCAGGACCAGGGCCAGGGTCGCCATGAGGAGGACGAGCACCGCCAGGAAGTAGGACAGGTGGAGGAGGAAGTTGAAGGCCAGGACCACGCCCAGGAGGGCGAGGCCGCGGTTGCCTATGGGATGGGCCGAGTGCCTGACCCAGGCCAGGACCAGGAGGGGTATCAGGAAGAGGGTGAAGGACTGGGGGTCCGAGATGCCTGACCAGAAGACAAAGGATGGGGTAAGGGCCAGGGTGACGACGGCCACGGCGGCCGCGGTGCGGTTGTAGAGGTAGGCGGCCAGGGGGTAGATGCTCAGGGGGGTGAGGGCCTCGATGAAGGGCACCAGCCGGGAGGAGACGGTGGGGATGTCCAGTCCTGTTATCGAGCCCGTGAGGGCGAAGATGACCGGCGAGAGGGGAGGGTACCACATGGGGACCCAGCCGTAGGCCAGGTAGCGGATGTCGGGCTCGGGGAGGCGCCAGTGGTCCTGGACGTACTGGGCCATGCAGAGGCGGTACCAGATGTCCCCCTGGAAGGTCAGGAGGTGGGGGTCGATTTCCAGGCGGGGGGCCAGGCGCAGGTAGAGCCCGGCGAGGTAGACCCCGAGAAGGAGGAGGTACTCCCGGCGGCGCATGATGATACTTTTTCCCGGGGACATATTAAGGTTGGGGAAGGCGGAAGGGTTAAGGACCCGGTACGCCCATATAAGGGGTAAGATGAAGGTTGCGGTAATAGCGGATGTCCACTCCAACCTGGTGGCCCTGGAGGCGGTCCTCTCCGAACTGGGGGATGTGCCCGTCATACACTGCGGGGACCTGGTGGGCTACAACCCCTGGCCCAACGAGGTGGTGGATGCGATGCGCGCAAGGGGCATCATATCCGTCATGGGCAACCACGACCGGGCGGTGGTCACCCGCGAGACGGACTGGTTCAACCCCACTGCGGCCAGGGTCATCCGGTGGACCGCCGAGACCCTCACCCCCGGGAACCTGGAGTACCTGAAGTACCTGCCCCAGGCCGTGAGGGAGGAGGGGTACTACATGGTCCACGGCTCCCCCCTGCGGCCCATCGAGGAGTACGTCTATCCGGATTACAGCCCCCGGGTCCTGGCCGAGTACCTCGACATGGGGGGCCGGGACGTCCTCATCCTGGGCCACACCCACGTGCCCTTCGCCCTCCGCCTCGGGGAGCGGCTGATACTGAACCCCGGCAGCGTTGGCCAGCCCAGGGACGGGGACCCCAGGGCCGCCTACGCCCTCCTCGACACCGGGAAGCGGGAGGCCGAGATAAAAAGGGTGGAATACGACGTCGGCGCCGTGGAGCTGGCAATCCAGGAAGCCGGCCTCCCCCGCGCCCTGGGCCAGAGGCTCCGCTACGGGCTGTAGTCACCCGTGGATTCTAAACACCATGGCCCCCTCTCTGCGGCATCCTCCGGGGTGTCCGTCAACGCGAAGACGGTGTTGCCCAGCATGGCCATGGACGCCTGCACCCCCGCCTTCTCCAGGTCTGCCACCGCCCCTGCCACCTCCGGGGACATGAGCCCGGTTTTCTCGGCGAAGCGCCGGGCCAGGGCCATGAAGTTCTCCGGCGTCTTCTCCTCCATGAGGGCCGCAAGGCACGCCCTGCCCTCCCGGTTGATGGCCTCAACCTTCCCGGAACTGAGGACATCCTTTGTCGGCATGGGCCCGCCCATCACCTTTGCCACCACGGAAAGGCTGCAGGGGATGGTCTCGGTCTCCCCCACGCCCGGTGCGCCGGGAGCGGTCCTTATCACAAGCCCCCCGGCAAGTTCGGCGATGACGTCCCCCAGGCCGGTGCGGTTCTCCACCTCGGCCCTGTGGGCCATCCTGCCGCACACCGTCTCGGACAGGTCAAGCTCCAGGGCCTCGCTGAGGGCGAAGGCCGTGCCCAGTGCCCCGGAGGCCGAGGCGCCGAACCCCTGGCCCACGGGCAGGTCCGTGGTATGGGCCACCCTCACCGAGTAGGTATCGAAGACCATATCCAGGACCTCCCCCACCACCGCCTCTGTCGTCGGGCAGGGGACCTCCTCCCCGTTGATGGAGCACCGCACGGAGTTCTCGTCGTCCTCCTCCAGGGCCACCGCCGTGGTCACCCCACCGTCGATGACCACACCGCAGCCCCGGGAGCCGGTGGTCAGTGGGTCGGGACCCCGGACAGCCTCGAAGAACCCCGTGATGTGGCCGGGAACGAAGCTCTCGAACTCCATGGCTCACATCTCCTGGAGCCTGTCCAGGACGGCGGCCGCCACCCGGGTCTTGGGCATGCGGGGCAGATGCTCCACGCCCTTTCTGTCCACCAGATAGACCTCGTTCTCGTCCGAGCCGAACACCCCCCCGGAGACGTCGTTGGCCACCACAAGGTCCAGGCCGGACTCCTCCAGGAGGTCCCTGGCGGCATCCAGGAGTTCCTGCTCGGATACGCCGTGGAGGGCCTTGAACCCGCATTTTACGGCACCTGAATCCCTGACCGCCTCCAGGACCTTGGGGGCGGGCCTGAGTCTGATGGTTATCTCACCGCCCCTGGAATCCATCTTCTCCTCCCTGGCCTCGGCGGTGAAATCCGCGATGGCCGCCGCGGAGATGAAATAGTGCGCCCGGCCGATTTCCCTCTTCACCACCTCCAGCATCTCCCCGGCGGTCTCCACCCGCTCCACTTCGATGTAGTCCGGCACGGCCTCGGGGGTCGGGCCCAGGACGAGTTTTACCTCGGCACCCCGCAAGCTTGCCTCCCTGGCCAGGGCGATGCCCATCTTCCCAGAGCTCCGGTTGGTAATAACCCGCACGGGGTCCAGGGGCTCCTGGGTTGGGCCCGCGGTGACCAGGACCCTCTTCCCCGTCAGGTCCTTCTTGTAGAGGGCCGAGATTACGGCATCCACGATGGCCTCCAGGCTTGCCAGCTTGGCCTTGCCCTCCTCCATCCTTGGCTCGATGAGGACCATGCCGCATCTGCGCAGCTTCTCCATGTTCTCCTTCAGGATGGGGTTGGAGTACATGTCCGCCTGCATGCCCGGGGCCACCAGGACCTTGGCCTTCGTGGAGAAGACCAGGGCGGTCACGGCATTGTCGGCCAGACCGCAGGCAATCTTGGCGATGGTGTTGGCCGTTGCTGGCGCAACCAAGACGAGGTCGAAGTTCTCCAGGTGCTCCAGCTTCCCGGTGAGGCGTGTCACAGGGGGCCGGCCGGTGGCGAACTCCATGACATCAGGGGTGATGATGCCCGAGGAGTCAGGGGTCATGTAGGCGGTGACCTCGGCCCCCAGGCGGACCAGCTCCCGGGCTATCTTGGGGGACTCGATGGCGGCCACGCTGCCTGTCACACACAGGGCGAGTCTGCGGCCTTCGAGAATCTTGGAGCCTTCCATTTCAATCCTCCGGTGTGATGATAATCTCCTTGCCTGTGATGTCTTTAAGTAGTTTCTCCAGGGCCTGCCGCTCGATTGGGAGCCTCTTCACCTCCTGGGCGGGGACCAGCGCCCTGTACCTCTCCTCGGTGCCCGGGTGGTAGACGATATTCAGGCCCAGGAGAGGGACCGGGTAGAGGGCGTCCTGGATTAAGACCTTCAGGTCCTTGGACTCCGAGAGGACCCGGATCTTACGCTTCAACTTCCTGGAGAGGAGCTTTACCACCCTGCCCCCCCGGCCGATGAGGGGGCCCACGCCCTTTCTGTCGGTGACAATCACTATCATGCCGTCCCCGGGCAGGACCCTCTTTATCACCACGTCCCTGGTCCCGGGGAACCGCTCACCGAGCCCGTGGACGGCCCTCTGGACTTCAATCTCAAGCTGGCTGATGGAACCAGAAGCCAGCTTTTCCGAGCATTCCGGGCACAGCTCCCCCCCCGAAATGCATGTCCTGCAGA
>JAADFM010000071.1 GCA_013152845.1 Methanobacteriota archaeon
CCTCGGCCAAGCTGGACGAGGCGGCCGCCAAGTTCGAGGACGCCCTGAGGAGCATAACAAAACTCGCGGAGATAGAGAAGTCCATCACCCTCCTGGGCAAGGACATCGAGTCAACCAAGCGCAGGGTCAACGCCTTGGAGAACATCGTCATCCCTAACATCGAGGCCACGGTGAAGTACATCTCCATGCGCCTGGACGAGATGGAGCGCGAGAACTTCTTCAAGCTCAAGCGCATCAAGGCCGTCATGGAGGCCAAGGAAGCAGCGGGAGTAGCCTGATTTCTCTAGAGGACGGCCGGTAGGATCGTGTCCCTCATGCCCGGGCCGAAACCCAGGATGAAGAAGACCAGCTTCAGGACGAGGTACTGGGTGGTGCGCTTCTTGCTTCCCAGACCCTCCTCCCTGTACCACTTCTCCACGTAGTATATGGCCAGGAGCACCACGGCAATCTTTAAGGGGATCATGACAAAGGCGGTGCCGGCGGCGTTTATCAGGATGTCGGGCAGGAGGTGCTCCTCGTAGAAACCGTAGTAGTCGATGCCTATGAAGGTGGCCGAGCCGTCGAAGAGGTGGCCGAAGATGATGGCCACGTTGGAGGGCCAGCGGTATATCCCCGAGACCGGCGAGGACGTAGATGACCCCTGTCAGGCCCCCGGCCAGGAGGACGGGGGGCAGCATGCGCCCGGGGTGGTCAATCTCGGGCACGAGCTTGGCGAGGACGAGGAGGGCGGCCGCAGACCCGATTGCAATGGTGGGGACGTAGTACTCGATGTCAAAGAAGCGCTTCATGGCCAGACCCAGGAGAACACCGAAAAGCCCCAGGGATACCGAGACCAGGTAGACCCCGGGGGTCACGTTCCAGTACTGGCTCTTCTCGTATATCCCAACATCGACCAGCATGCGCAGGCCTATCCCGAATATGATATAGGGGACGGTGGCCAGGAGGAAACTGCGGTCGAAGTCAATCCTTCTGAAGACGAAGCGCTGGAAGACCCATAGCACAAACAAAAGGATGGCGATGTAGATGACGTAGTCCTGGACGGTGTAGTCGGCCATGGGGATTCTACGCCGTCCTTGATATTTAAAACTGTCCGTGGCTCACCTCCGCAGGGGAAAGTTATTAATCCTAAACCCTGGAAGTTTATTACAGGAAAAATGAAAAGAACTCTAAAAGAAATCAAGGAGGTCCTGGCCCTACACCATGCCGAGTTGCAGGACCGATTTCATGTGCGCAAGATAGGCATCTTCGGTTCCTATACCCGTTCTGACCAGACACCCTTGAGCGATGTGGACATCCTGGTGGAACTGGACCGGCCTGTGGGGTGGGAGATCGTTGACCTGCACCGCTACCTTGAGGAGCTGCTGGGCGTTAAGGTGGACATCGTAACAAGGGGTGCGGTGGAGCGCAAACCCCTGCTATGGCAGTCCATCCAGGAGGACCTGGTCTATGTCTAAACGCGACCTGCGGTTTTTTATCACTGACATGCTGGAGGCCATCGAAAAAATCCAGCGTTACACGGCAGGTCAAACCCTGGAGGGGTTCGCAGAAAACGACATCCTGGTGGATGCAGTAGTCCGCAACCTGGAGGTCATCGGCGAGGCGGCCAAGTACATCCCAGCGGAGTGGCGAAAGCGGTATCCCGCCATAGACTGGAGGCGCGTGGTGGGCTTTCGCAACATCGTCATCCACACCTACTTCGCGGTTGATGTTGGGGCAGTCTGGACCATTGCCACCCGGCAGCTTGATGAATTGAAACAGGTTCTAACGCAAATGCTCCAGGAAATCAATGAGGGATGATGCGCAAACTGGAGATTAATCCATTACCTTATTCAAGCCACCGGGCCACGTCCTTGGCGTGGTAGGTCAGTATCATATCTGCCCCGGCGCGCTTCATTGAGGTCAGGAGCTCCATGACTATCCTCTCCTCGTCGATGTAGCCCTTGCGCGCCGCCACCTTCACCATGGTGTACTCGCCGGAGACGTTGTAGGCCGCGGTGGGCATCCCGAACTCCTCCTTCACCCTGCGGATAACGTCCAGATACGAGAGGGCGGGCTTGACCATGACTATATCCGCCCCCTCCTCGATGTCCAGTGCCACCTCCAGGAGGGCCTCGTCGGAGTTGGCCGGGTCCATCTGGTATGACTTCCGGTCCCCGAAGGCCGGGGTGGAATCCGCGGCATCCCGGAATGGGCCGTAGAAGGCGGAGGCGTATTTTGCCGCATAGGACATGATGATGGTGTCGGTGAAACCGTTGTCGTCCAGGATGGTCCTGATGGCATCGACCCGCCCGTCCATCATGTCGGAGGGTGCGACCATGTCCGCCCCGGCCTCGGCGTGGCTCAAGGCCTCCTTGGCCAGGAGCTCCAGGGTGGGGTCGTTCTGGACGTAGTCATCCTCGATGAGGCCGCAGTGGCCGTGGTCTGTATATTCACACAGACACACGTCGGTTATCACCACCAGGTCGTCCCCCACCTCGTCCTTTATCTCGGCCACGGCCTGCGGGATAATCCCCTCGGGATTGTAGGCCTCCGAGCCCACCTCGTCCTTCTCGGCCGGGATGCCGAAGAGGATGGCGGCCGGTATCCCAAGGCTCACCAGCTCCAGGGCCTCGTCCCTTATCTCGCCCAGGGGTAGGCGGTACTGGCCGGGCATGGACTCGATGGGCCTTCGCTCCTCCAGGGTCTCGTCGATGAAGATGGGGAATATCAAATCCTCCATGTTGAGGCGGTTCTCCCTGACCATGGACCTCAGCAGTCCGGTCCGCCTGAGCCTGCGCATCCTCCTTTTCGGGAACATCTCACTTCTCCTTCAGGAACCATCTCCTGGCCACATCGACGGCCTCCCGGTCGTTGACCTCGGCGGCCTTGCGAATCTCATCGGCGATGGGGGATATGGTGCGGCTCTGGATGACCTTGGTGAGGTCGGCCAGGACCAGCTTCTCCCTCTCTCCGATGCTGTTGCCCAGGATCCGCAGGGCCTTGTCCATCTCCTTCTGCCTTACCTCCTCGGCCTTGGCATAGAGCGCCTTGACGATATCCTCCACGTCAATCCGATATAACTGTTTCGTCAGAAGGGACAGCTCCTCCTCGATGATTTCCTCCACCTTGGCGGCCTCCATCTCCCGGGCACGCCTGTTCTCCTCGGCAATCTCCCTGAGTCCGTCGATGTTGAAGAGCCTGACCCCCGGGACCTCACCCACATCGTCTGTGATGTCCCTGGGTATGGCCACGTCAATCATCACCAGCATCCTGTCCCCCCTGCCCTCCATGGCCTCCTCCACCATCTCCCGGTGGATGATGGCCCTGGACGCCCCGGTGGCGGTTATGACCACGTCGGAATCGGCCATGGTCCCGGTCAGCTTATCAAATGGCACGGCCTCCCCGCCCAGTTCCCCTGCGATTTTTTCCGCCTTCTCGAAGGTGCGGTTGGCCACCAGGAACCTCCCGCAGCCGCAGTCCGAGAGGCACTTGGCGATGAGGGTCCCCATCTCCCCGGCGCCCACAAGGAGCACCGTCCTGCCCTCCAGGGTGGAGAGGACCGATGCGGCCAGGTCCACGGCCGCACTCCCGATGGATACCGCCCCCTCGTTGATCCTGGTCTTCTTCCTCACCACCTGCCCCACGTGGATGGCCTTGGTGAAGATGTTCTCGAAGAAGGGCCCGGTGGTCCCTGCCTTTTTGGCCAGGGCATAGGCGTCCTTGACCTGGCCAAGAATCTGGTCCTCCCCCACTATCATGGACTCCAGACCCGAGGTCAGCCTCAGCAGGTGGTGGAGGGCGTTGGCATGGAAGTCCGTCTCGATGACGTCGTGGAACTTGGCCCCCTTCTCGATGACGTGGGAGACCAACACGTCGGTGGGGACCTCCTCGGCCGGACCCGCATGCTGCTCCTTCATCTTGGACATGGTGGAGCGCATCATGTAGTCCATGAGCTCGTGGTATCCCACGTCCACGTCCTCTGCCGCCACATAGACCTCGATGCGGTTGCACGTCTGGAGGATGACGGCCTCTTTGATGGAAGGCAGGTCGCATATCTGCTCAAGGGCCTTCTTGACATCCGGGAAGGTCACGGCCTCCAGGGTGGGGATGTCGGCCTTCTTGTGGGTGACCCTGACGTTAATGGTGTGCATCCGCAATCCTCCGGGCGGCCTCTTTTGCCCTGGAGAGGTCACCTTTTTTTAGATAGTCCAGAATCTCGGGCATGTTCATGACTTCCCTCAAAATCCTCTCTCGCTTCCTCTGACCTATCTCCCCCTTTTTTAACATCGCCCTCAAATATTCTTGCAGTTCCAGCTGGGCCAGGTCTTCCCGGGTCAGGACCTTCCTGATTCTCTTCTTGAGGGCCTTTGTCAGCCCCGGGCTCCTCCCCGAGCTCGAGATGGATATGACCACATCCCCCTCCTCTATCACCGCCGGGAAGACCAGGTCCGAGACCCCGTCCGCCCGGTTGACCAGGATGCCCCTCCTGCGGGCCTCCTCCTCTATCCTCGAGTTCAGCCCCGGGTCGTCGGTGGCCGCCACCGCCAGGAAGGCCCCCTCCAGGTAATCGCCGATGTCGTCTCCTGTGACCTCTGCTTCGACCAGCTCGATGCCTCCCACCTCCAGGTCCTCGAAACCCGCCTCGAACTCCCGGCTCACCACCCGGACCTTGGCCCCGGCCTTGAGGAGCTTTGCCGCCCGCCTTCTGGCCACCCTGCCCCCTCCGAAGACCACCGCCTTCCTGGAGCCCAGGTCCATCATCACCGGGAACAGGTCAGACATCGAGTTTGCCTCCCTTCATTATCCTCTCCCCGTCCAGCCAGAGGTCGGGCCGCTTCATTATCCCGTCCAGATGGATTTCCGCCCTGGTATCCCCGCCGAA
>JAADFM010000072.1 GCA_013152845.1 Methanobacteriota archaeon
TCCAGGATGTCCCAGATGAAATCCACCTTGATATCCCGCCTGGAGACTATCTCGCCATCGACAACAAAGTCGTGGTGCCCGTGCTCTTCAGGGGTCTTCCCCGAGAACATGGAACACCAGACAGAAGGGGACCAGGGCTTCTGGGTGAGGTGGATGGTGCCGTGGTCGCCCTCTTCCATCAGTCCTTTGATATTCTTCAACCGCCCGATATTCGGGAGGATTATGTCCCATGTCGCCGCATCGATACCTATTACCAGCATTTCCGCCTCACTCCAAGAGATACCGCGCCACATCTATATAATCCTTGGGGACGCCGGCGAAAACGCTCACGGCGCAGACCTCTCTCTCATGCCATCGCCTCCCTTGCCTCGGCCACCGTGTAGAAGCTCCCTGTGACACATACCACGTCCCCCGGTCCTGCACGGTCCAGTGCTTGTCCCACCGCATCCCCCACGTCCTCCACCACAACACCCTTCCCCAGAGCCCTCTGGATAACCTCCGGCCCGGCGGCCCTGTCGCTTTTGGGTCTTGTGATGTAGAACTCATCGAAGAGGGGCGAGAGGATTCCTGCCATCTCATCTATGGCCTTGTCCTTCAGAATCCCGATTACAAGGAGGCGTTTACCCCCCGGATGGACCTCCCGGATGGTATCCCCGAGGGCATCCATAGCCCCGGGATTGTGGGCCCCGTCCAGGATGACCAGGGGGCGCCTCCTGGCGACCTCCATTCTGCCCGGCAGAGGTGGGGTGCTGGAGACACCCCTCTCGATTGCCCTCCCATCCACTGCGAGGTCTTCGGCCACCATAACTGCCAGGGCGGCGTTTTCCATCTGGTGGGCGCCGAGGAGGGGTGTCCGCAGGCTGTAGGTCCCGCGGCTTCCCCGGAGCTCGAACCTCTGGCCCTCGAGGCCGAGGGACTCCCGGCTGGACCACGTGCCGAAGGCATTCACCAGCCGGCATCCCGCCTCCCTGCACCTTCCTTCTATCACACCGAGGGGAGCCTCCTTGCACTCGGCCGTATAGACGGGCACCCCGGGTTTTATTATCCCGGCCTTCTCCCTGGCAATCCCCTCCAGGCTGCTGCCCAGCATGGTGGTGTGGTCCCTGGAGATATTGGTTATCACCGCTGCCTCCGGGACAATCACGTTTGTGGCATCCATGGCCCCCCCCAGGCCCACCTCGATGACCGCATAGTCCACCCCTGCCTCTGAAAAATGGTCAAAGGCCAGGGCGGTTATCACCTCGAAGTAGGTGGGTCTCATGTCCCCTTCCATCCCTTCAACGATAGGTCTCACCCGCCCTATGACCTCAGCCAGGGAATCCTCACCGATGGGCTCAAAATCCACGGTTATCCTCTCCCTGAAGTCCTGGACGTGCGGCGAGGTATAGAGGCCCACCCGGTACCCGGCCTCCTTCAAGATAGAGGCGATGAACATGCAGGTTGAGCCCTTCCCGTTGGTCCCGCCCACGTGGATGGTCCGGTACCCCTGCTGGGGACTGCCCATCGCCTCGAGGATGTACCGGGTCCGCTCCAGGCCCATCTTCACCTCGTTGGGCTGGAAGGAATCGAGGAAGTCATCAAGCTCTTGGAGCATACAAAAGACCAAATACCCTGGGGAATAAATAGGTTTTCAAATGGTCCAAGAGAGAAATGCCGTTGTAAAGGACCCCAGGGGCAAAATCAGGGTGGCCCTGGTCTACCCCAACCTCTACCGGGCCGGGATGGCCAACCTGGGCTTCCAGACCATCTACGACCTCCTCAACTCCAGGGAGGACGTGGCCTGCGAGCGCTTCTTCCTGGATTTCGACAGGAGCCTCGAGACAGGTTCGCCCCTGAAGGACTTCCACATCATAGCCTTCTCCTGGCAGTTCGAGCTGGACGCCCTCAACATCCTCAAGCTCCTGGACCGGAGCGGCCTACCCCTGCGGCGGGGGAAAAGGGAGCAACTCGTGGTCGCCGGCGGGCCCTGCACCGTCAACCCATATCCCATGAGGGGGTTCATCGACGTCTTCTTCATCGGGGAGGCGGAGGCGAATATCCACGAGTTCATCGACGCCTATGCCGCGGGAGAGGGTGCTCCGGCCTTTGAGGACATCCCCGGCATCTACGTCTCCGAGGAGGACAATCCCGTCCGGCGGGTCTTCCTGGAGGACCTGGATTCCTACCACCCGGTCCATCAGATAATGTCCCCGGCGGCGGCCTACGGTCGGTCCTTCCTCCTGGAGGTCTCCCGGGGGTGCGGCAGGGGGTGCAGGTTCTGCCTGGGAGGGTTCATCACCCGCCCGCCCAGGGAGCGCAGCCTGGGGTTCCTCGAGGAGGTGGTGGACCGGGGGGTGAGGGCCTGCGAGCCCGATAAGTTCTCCCTCATCGGCGCTTCGGTGTCCGACTACTCGGGAATCGAGGAACTCTGCGGCTTCCTCTCAGAGAAGGGACGGGAGATATCCATGCCCTCCCTCCGTGCAGATACCCTGAGCGAGGTGGTGGTCGATACCATCGTCGGCTCAGGCCAGAGGAGCCTCACCCTGGCACCGGAGGCCAACCAGAGGCTCAGGGACATGGTAGGGAAGGGCATCACAGATGAGGAGATTGAGAGCTCTGCCAGACTCGCCTTCGCCAGGGGGGTCCGGACCTTGAAGCTCTACTACATCCTGGGCCTTCCCGGGGAGACCGACGACGACGTCCTGGAGACCGCAGGGTTCGTGAAGAGGCTGAAGAAGTCGGTGCGCGGGAAAATCCGGCTCAGCATCAACCCCTTCGTGCCCAAGGCCCACACGCCCCTCCAGTGGGCGGGGTTGGTGGACCAGAAGACCTACAAGAGGCGGCTGCGGCTCCTGAAAAAGGAGGCAGGGGTGGAGCTGGAGTCAGAGGACTACAAGTCGGCCTTCCTCCAGGCTACCATCGCCAGGGGGGACCAGGACCTCGGGGCCATCCTGGAGAAGGTCTGCGGCTACGGCGGCGGCATGGGGGCCTTCAGGCGGGCCTTCAAGGAGGCAGGGGTGGAGCTGGGCAGGTATGCCGCAGGCCGGGGCCTGGATGAACCCCTGCCCTGGGCCAAGGTGGATACATGGGTGAAGGAGGGGTTCCTGCGCAGGGAATTCGAAAAGTATTTCCGAGGAGAGGCGTCGCCGGTCTGTAAGGAGGCATGCAAGAAATGCGGGGTATGCTGAGATGAAGGATTTCAGGAGGAGGTACCCCAACCTGGCCAAGGAGCTGGAAGGTGAAGGGCTCAGGATTGATTCGGTGAGGTCCAGTCCCAAGGAGGCCGAGAGGGCCGTCCATGACCGGTACCGGGGATACGACCCCACGGTTATCGACTTCCTCCGGCGGTGCGATACAGAGGAACAGGGGCTGGAAATCATCGCCTACATGCAAGGCCGGGGGGAGATAGGGGAGGACTATGCCCGGAAACTCAAGTTCCAGCTCATAAAAGACGGCATCCGCAGCTTCGGCAGGAAGAAGGAATACGGGTATTACCTGAAGAGATGCTAAGCTCGGCAGAATTGATGATTTACCGTGGCAACCGAAAATAATAAATATGACTGCGGTCATATATGACTCTGGTCATTATTTTGGGGGATGTTGATTTGTCTCTGCGAGAAAAAAAGAAAAGAGAAACAAAAAACAGGATATTTGAGGTCGCGTCAAGATTATTCAAAGAGAAAGGGTTCGAAAAAACGACGGTTGACGAGATTACAAAGGAAGCGGGAATTGCTAAAGGCACTTTTTTTAATTATTTTCCTACGAAAGTAGCACTTCTTGGCTATTTTGCAGAGCAAAAGGATGAATTAATTGGAAATTTGATTAAAGAGGAGATAACTAAGGATATACCAACAAAAGAAAAGATAAAGAATGTATTGATTCATCTAGCCAAGAGCAATGAAGAGGATAAAGAACTTGCGAAAATCATGGTTTTTGAGTACATAAAAAATGCCTGGAAAAGGCCTTCCCATCCTACTGGGAGGGGCGCCAGATTTGCCAGTGTAATGATACATTTGCTCCAGGAGGGCGTGGAAAAAGGGGATGTAAGAGGGATAGATATACAGGACGCAGCCGAAAACCTGACCGCCATATATTTTCACTCCCTCATACTGTGGCTGAGGTCCGAGACTGATTATTCCTTCTCAGAGGATATCTCCAAAAAGGTTGACATGGTATTTGATGGCATAGGGGGGTCGAAAAGCTGAGTGGGAAGATAATCTGGTCGAGGATGAATTTGAAGGAGGTTTTGCCAGAACTCCCATCGCCACTTGCCCTTTCGATTTTACTCAGGGCTTCTCAAATTTGGAGAGAGCAGTATAAAAGGATGGGCATCAGTATCCCGGAAGATACAGAATGGGTAG
>JAADFM010000073.1 GCA_013152845.1 Methanobacteriota archaeon
GCCTGCTCCACGTAGGGGGTGTAGACCGCGGCAAACCCCCCCTGCTTCAGGGCCCTGTAGGCCTCCGGGACTGCCCGCCAAGGCCTGTCCATGTCCAAGGTTACTAGGTCCACCTCGGCATCAATGCCCACAGTAATGTCCCGGTTTATGACCTCCACCACACCCTCCAGGCCGGCCGTCCTCACGTTTTCCTTTGCGATTTCGGCGAAATCCGCCCTGACCTCGTATGTGTACACCCTCCCGGTTGGAGCCACCACGTTCCCCAGGAAGATGGCCAGGGCCCCCGAGCCCGTGCCTGCGTCCACCACCACATCCCCGGTCCCGACGCCGGTACAGGCTAGGATGAGGCCAATATCCTTCTTCAGCATATAGCTACCCGCCCGGGGCATCTTCTCATAGAGGTCCACCATACGGGGCTCCAGCACTCTGAAGGTGTGACCGAGGTGGGAGGTCACCCTATCTCCGGGTAAGGCACCCTCTAGGCTGACCACCCCGTAGCGGGTATGGAGCTCCACATCCTCGGTGAGGTATTTCTTTCCCTTCTCGTCAATCAACAGGAGCAAGGTTCAGACCACCCGCCTGAAGAAGAGGAGATAGACCGCCACGATTAGGACCATAGTCAGCAGCAGCACCATCTTGACCGACTCCGTATCCGAGCCGAAGACGATTGGGATGGGACCTATCAGCACCACCCCACCGCCCCTGACCTCGGCGTCCCGGCCAGTCTTCGCGGCCTGGAGGAGGCTACCTGCCACCATCAGGAACATCCCTAGGAACACTAGAACAACACCCAACAGGACCAACTCACTGCCACGCATGATGACTCATCAATTACATTTAAATAGTTATATATTAATCGTTACGGTGGAATGATTCATCAGAGATTAGCCAAGGTAAACATGAAGAGCTACGTGCCCCTGACCCTAGGGCTCCTGGTTTTAGGCGCACTCTTTGTGGGCATGAAGATTCACACCGGCACCCTCCCCATGAGCATCGACTTCAAGTACGGAACCCTTGTAACCGTCTATGGGTACAGCGACTCGAAAGGCCTTGAATCCGATATAAAGGAGCGCTTCGGTTTTGATGTCACCGTGGACACCGTAAGGGACTACTCCACCGGGGAGTCCTTCCTCAAGCTGGAGATTGAAAAGCCGGGGGGAGAGACGCTGACCGGGGAGGAGGAATCCATGCTGAAGGACTTCCTGGTCGAGCGGGGGGTAGAGCCCGGGGACATCTCCATCAAGACCGTTGGGCCCTTCCTCTCCGAGAGGTTCCTCAGGGAGGCCGTCAAGGCCATCCTCTTCGCCTTCGGCTTCATGGCCGCGGTGGTCTTCCTGCGCTTCAAGACCTACGTACCCTCTGTGGCCGTGGTCCTCTCCGCCCTCTCCGACATCGTGCTCACCGTGGCAGTCATGGCCCTCCTGGGCATCGAGCTCTCCCTGGGGACCCTTGTGGCCCTCCTCCTCCTCATCGGCTACTCGGTGGACACCGACATCATGCTGACCTCCCGCCTGCTGGTGAAGAGGAGCGGGAGCTACCAGGAGAGGCTCGCAGGGGCCATGAAGACCGGGTTCACCATGTCCGGGACCACCTTCACCGCGGTATTCATCTTCTACTTCGCCACCTCCTCCCTCATCCTCAAGGAAATCGCCAGCGTCATCGCCATCGGCCTCGTCATAGACCTGGTCAACACCTGGGTCCAGAACACCGGCATCCTTCAGTGGTACCTGGAGAGTGGTAGGAGATGAAGAAGGCCAAGGGCCAGTCCACCATGGCGGCCCTGAAGAAGGACAGGAAGATTCAGCTCCTGGCGGTATCCCTGGTCCTCTCCCTCCTCTCCATATCCACCCTGGGCATCCAGACCGGCCTGGACCTCCAGGGGGGCAGCCTCATCCAGGTCCAGACCGAGCGGGCCTTGAGCCCATCGGAGATGAACGATGTCACCACCATCATGGAGGAGAGGATAAACAACCTCTTCCATGTCAGGGACGTGAAGGTCCGGCCCTGGGGCGACGACCTCATCGTGGTGGAGATTGCCGGGGTCAACGCCGACGAGGCCAAGAAGCTCATCGGCAAGCCCGGGAAGCTGGAGGTCATGGTGGGCAACATCACGGTCTTCACCGGCAACGGCCTCACCAGGGTTGACTTCTTCGGCAAGAACCCCTCCACCGGCCTGTGGGCCGTCCCCTTCGCCATCACCGACGAGGCCGCCGACAACTTCAGGGATGCCGCCCTGAAGACCGACTTTGCCAGGGTCTCCATGTACCTCGACCGGGGCACGGCCTTCCTCGTGACCACCGACCCCGACTTCGCTTCCCTGGTGTCCAAAAGCGAATCCGGCGGAATCCTCATAAAGTCCTCCCTCCCGGATGCCACATCCTACGACATCACCTTCACCGAGGCCCTCAACAAGGGCATCATCAGCCTGCTTCCCTACCCGGGTGCCGATAGCCTAACCTATGCCGTCCGCAGCGCCTATGGCACTGACGTTTCGGTCCAGAAGATAGTCATGAACGGCCGGGATGTGGGGATATACATCCGAATCCCGAAGACCCAGGAGGAGCTCGGGACCGAGCTGGAGGCCATAGAGGGATACATCATAGATAACGTGCCCGAGGCAACCGCGGCCAACATCCAGGTATTCCACTCCAACATGATAAACAACGCCCCCATCGGGCAGAGCCTCCAGCAGGAACTTGCGGCAGGGAAATCGGTCAAGAGCCTCATCCTGGAGACCGGCTCCGGGGAGGAGGCCAGGGAGGAGGCCCGCAGAGTCGAGGTCATCCTGCGCTCCGGGGCCTTGCCCATAAAGGTCTCCATCGTGGGAAGTTACGAGATATCTGCAAGCCTCGGTGAGAAGTTCTCAAGGAACGCCCTCATGGCCGGGGTCCTGGTCATACTGGGGGTCTCGGCAGTGGTCTTCATCAGGTACAGGCGCAGGGAACTGGTGGTCCCGGTCCTCATCACGGGCCTCAGCGAGGTGGTCATCATCCTGGGGTTCTCGTCCCTCATCAGGCACAACATCGACCTGCCCTCCATTGCAGGTATTATCGCGGCCATCGGAACCGGTTTCGACAACCAGATCGTCATCCTGGACGAGGTCCTGATGGAAAGGAGGATCTCCATCGCCCGGCGGATGAAGGACGCCTTCTTCATCGTCATCGGCTCCTGGATGACCATCATGGCGGCCATGGTGCCCCTCTTCATCATCGGCATGGCCCAGCTGAAAGGCTTTGCCATCGTTACCATTATAGGTGCTACATCAGGAGTGTTCATAACAAGACCTGCCTACGCAAGGCTCCTGCATTACAGCCTGAGGGAGTGATACCGTGTACATCATCATCGTGGGCGCATCCAAGATTGGCCAGACACTGGCAGACCTCCTCGTCCGGGAGAAGCACAACGTTGTTGTCGTGGAAAAGGACGAGGTCAAGGCCAAGAAGCTGGCCGAGCTCATGGACGCCGTCATCATCAACGGCAGCGGG
This sequence comes from Methanobacteriota archaeon, assembly GCA_013152845.1. Classification (GTDB taxonomy): domain Archaea; phylum Hydrothermarchaeota; class Hydrothermarchaeia; order Hydrothermarchaeales; family JAADFM01; genus JAADFM01. Next base: position 3,486 of record JAADFM010000073.1, read on the forward strand.
ACCGAGATAGACGTCCTCAACGAGGCCGGGGCCGACAAGGCCGACGTGATTGTGCCTGCCACAAGCGACGATGCCGTCAACCTCATGGTCTGCGAGCTGGCCAAGATCCTGGGCATCCAGCGCAGGATAACCCTCTCCACCAACCCAAAGCACGAGCAGATATTCCACGAAGTGGGGGTGGAGCAAATCATCTACCCCAGCGGCACCATCTCCAACCACCTCAAGAACCTGATAACACGTCCCGGGATATCCAACATCCTCCTGAGCAACGGGGAGGCCTCGGCCAACATCGTGGAGATAATCATCCCAGAGGGCTCGGAGGTGGTGGGCAGGATGATAAAGGACCTGGGCATCCCCGAGGGGGCCATAATCGCGGGAATCCACAGGGACAACGAACTCATGATACCAGGGGGCAGCACCGTCCTCGAGGCAGGCGACAAACTCACGGTCCTGGGAAAGCCGGAGTACATCGACAAGGTCACAGAAATCCTGAGGGGATAATACATTTAAATAGTTAAAAAACCAAGACATATTGGGAGGAAAGAGCTATGAATGTAAAAGAACTCATGCATAGTGCCACCATCGTCCACGGTGACCTCACCGTCCTCGAGGCAGCCAAACTCATGAGGGACAGGGATGTTGGCTCGGTCATCGTGGAAGAGGGCGAAAGGGACTACCACATCGTCACCGAGAGGGACATCCTCTACAAGGTGGTGGCAGAGGAGAAGCCGTACACCATCCCCATATCAGAGATTATGTGCTCTGATTTCCATACCATCAACGCCGATGACGGCATCAGAAGGGCCAGCGAGCTCTTCAACCGGTTCCCCATCAGGCGGCTACCGGTAATCGAAAATGGTGAGATAATCGGTGTCATAACCTCCAGGGACGTGGCAAAGTACACCATATTCATGTTCTACGAGTTTCTGCGCTCCATGATAGAGGACCCCAGATACGAGGAGATATTCTGCATAAACGTCCAGAAGATTATGCACGACAAGAACACGGTGGACCCCGATGCAACCATCGTGGAGTGCGCCAAGACCATGTTCAACAAACAGGTGGGCTCCGCCCTGGTGAAGCACAACCAGGGCTGGGGTATCCTGACCGAGAGGGACATCCTGAAAAAGGTCGTGGCCATGGACGCCGACCCCAGGGAGACCCTGGTCAAACATGTCATGACCGAACACCTGGTCTGCATAGATTCCCGGGAGGGCCTATGCGTGGCCAGCAAGATGCTCAACATGTACGACGTGAGGAACCTCCCGGTGATGAGCCCCGAGGGAGAGATCATAGGCATCGTCTTCTCCAGGGACATCGCAAAATACAGCGTCCATGCCTTCGACGAGACCGTCAAGGCCCTCTCGAAGATAGACCCCGAATCCGCCAAACTCCTCGAGGCCGAGAAGTGGTGAGCGGCCCA
>JAADFM010000074.1 GCA_013152845.1 Methanobacteriota archaeon
TCCTGGCGGCCTGGCCTGCAACGTACTCCAGGCGCACGATGCCGTCCTGTATCTTGGTGGAGCCTATCATCTCCACGTACTCGGCCTCGGCTGTGGAGTGGAGGTGGGTCCCGCCGCATGCCTCGGTGTCCAGGCCAGGGATGCTGACCACCCGGAGCTCAAGACCGGGCACTGCCCCGCCCTGGTAGAGGCGGAAGCCGAACCTCGCCTCTGCCTCGCCCCGGGGGTAGATGCGGCTCACCACAGAGATGCCCTGCCTGATGACGTCATTGGTCTTCTCCTTGATTTCCTCAAGCTGCTCGGGGGTGAGTGCCTCGTAGTGGGTGATATCCAGGCGGGACTTCCTGGGGGTCTTCTCGGCACCGGCCTGCCATATGTGCTCCCCCAGGAGCTTCCGGGAAACACCGTTGATGATGTGGGTGGCGGTGTGGTGCTGGGCCAGCTGGACCCTCCTTTCCCGGTCAATCTTGCACCTGACGGTGTCGCCCTCTTGGAAGGTCGGGTTTTCTACTCGGTGCAATATCACCTGCCCCTGCTTGAAGACGCGGCACAGCCCTCCATCTCGCCGATGTCCGAGAGCTGGCCGCCGGAGGTGGGATAGAAGGCGGTCCTGTCCAGGACCACGTAACGGTCCTCGAAGACGTGGGTCACCCTGGCCTCGAACTCCAGGAGCAGGTAGTCGTCGTAATACAGTATCTCGGTCTTCTCCTCGGGCCCCAGAGGAAACTCCCTGAATTTGTGGGTCTGGGCCTCCTGGACCTGCCTCTCATGGAGCTGTGAGACCCGCTGGTAGAAGTCCGGGGGGATATCCACCTCCAGACCCTCTTTTTTGAGCATCTCCGGGCTTATGCCCTTGGAGTCGTAGAGCTCGAAGAGCTTCTCGGTTGTGACCTTCTTACCCTTCAGGCGGGCCACAATACCCCGGGACTTCTTCTTTGTCTCCTCGTACTTCCTGCGCTCCACATCCAGGATGCGCTCCACGTTGTCCAGGCTCTCCACGAGCTCGGGGTACTGGGGCTTCAGGTAGTCGGCGTGCCACCGGCATATCTCCGGGAGGTAGAGGTCCCAGCCGTATCGGTCCACAAAATCCAGGCTCCGGCGCACCAAGACCCTGAGGTTGTAGCCTCCGCCTACATTGGAGGGCAGGGCACCGTCGGAGAGGGCCACAAGCAGGGACCTTGTGTGGTCTGCGATGGAGTAGAGGGCAGAGACAGGCAGGATGTGGTCCTTGAGTTCCTCTTTGTCCATGCCGAGCTTGGCCGCGATGTCCCCCCACAGCTTCTCGGTATCCTCGGCCTCGTCCACGTTCAGCAGGCCGGAGTAGGGCAGGAAACCCTGGAAGACCTCCGGGTCGGGGTCCACGCCCGTCACCTTGTAGAGTTTCTCCACCACGGTGGGGAAGATGGCCTCGTAACTGGTGGATGTCCCGTGGGTGAACCAGGCCGGCCTCTCCTGGCCCATACCCATGTCCAGGACCTTGATGTTCAGCTCCTTGGGGGTGCCGGACTTGATGTCGTACTGCATATATACCTGGTTGCCTATTTCAAGGCCCCGGGAGAAGAACTCCATGGAGGGGCCCAGGTTGCCCCCACCGGCCCATGAGTCCTCGTGGAACTGGATCTCCTCCTTGGGCAGGCCCATGCCCTCCACCAGCCAGGTGTAGATGTGGGATAGGTACTCCTCGGGGGCATATCTGTCAGGGGGCTCGAAGGCGTGCTGGCCTATCATGACGAAGCCTGTGTTGTGGCGCCCGGTGATGCCCACGTTGTCGGTGTCGTTGAAGCGGAGGCAGAACTGGGGGACCACCAGGGGGTTGGCAGGAGGGTCTATCTCCCCGGAAACCACATAGGGCTGGAAATCGTAAATCGATGCCTGTACGAAGTCGGTGTCGTCCCGCCAGCGGGCGGCCACCGGGTAGCGGGGGATGGGGGTGTAGCCCAGCCTTTCGAAGAGCCCGGCGAAGGCCTGCCAGGTCTGGATGAAGTCCATCTTCTTTCCGGCCGGCGAGTCGCCGATGAAGGTATAGCCGCCGGAACACTCGGGCTCGCCGCAGACGGTCCGGTCGGCACATGACCAGAAGTAGTTGCCGCACCGGGCGCACTTCCTGCGCTGGAAGCCCTCCTCTATGAGGGTCTGGACCGGGTAGTACCTCTCAGGGTCGGACTGCGCCTTCTTCCTGAACTCCGCCTTCATGGCCTTCTCGTCAACCATAACACAAAGGGATTACCACCGGCGGATTTAAGTTTTTGCATGCAGGATGAATAGGGGGTTTAGAAAAACTCCTGGTTGTAGATGTCCTTGATTTCCTGGCCGATTCTCAGGCCCTCGTCCAGACCCACCTGGGCGATGATATCGGGTATCATGCCCAGGATGATGCGGTAGGCGGTCTCACCGTCTATCCTGGCCATGCCGGAAAAGTGTGCCGCTATCAGGTGGTGGGCCATGTCGTCGCTCAATATCTCGGAAAGCCGGGCCTCCAGTTTCTCCAAGAAGTAATCCTCGGCCATTGAAAAAGTAAGGAAACACCATTGGTATATAACTCTTACGGGAATTATCCTTCACTCCCTGGTGGTGACGATGCAGCCGTCCTCTGTGACCATGATGGTATGCTCGGCCTGACTCACCGTGCCGCGTGTCCGCTCCCTGAGGATATGGTAGGCGTAGATGGCCTTGTTGAAGGCCAGCTGACGCAGTGCCTGGTTGAGCTTGAACCTCGGCACCAGGGGTGCAATCCAGCGCTCGGCGAAGGGCAGGGTGGCGTAGTTTTCCTTGACGTGGGCCAGTATCAGCCGGGCCTCCTTCATCCGCAGGGGCCGGTCCTGGAGGTACTTGAATATGATGGCCCTGTTGTCGTCCATGACCCGGCCGGCGCCGTCGGTGGCGAAGGGCTCCATGGCGAAGACGTCCCCTTCCTTCAGCATCTCGCCGTGGCGGGTCTTGATATTGGGTATCAGGACGCCGCCGTGGAGGTTGTAGGGCTTGAGCATGTGGCCGGTGAGGTTCTCCACCGGGCGGTAGCCGTAGGAGGTGATGGTCTCCTCTATGACCGCACCAATCTGGTCGGTGGTGACCCCGGGCCGGATTATCTCAATGGCCTTCTCCAGGGCCTTCTCCGAAGCCTCGATGAGCCTTTCGTCGCCGCCGCCCACCCACCTGCTCCGCGCGATGTCCGCAATGTGGCCCTCAAGATGCACCCCCAGGTCGAGCTTCACCAGCTGACCCTTCTCGAAGACGGTCTCGTCCCATGCGTCGGGGGAGTAGTGGGCTGCAACATCGTTGATGGAGATGTTGACGGGGAAGGCGGGCCTGGCGCCGGCCTTCCTCATCCGCTCCTCGATGCTGTCGGCCAGCTCCTTCAGGCTCTGTCCCTCCTGGATTTCCTCGAAGCCCTCGGCCATTATCCTTGCCGCAATCTTGCCTGCCTCAAGGTAGAGTTTCCTTGATTCCTCGTCCATATATCTCTCTCAGTGCCTCATCTATTAACTCTTTTGGGACCCGCCCCTGGCGGAGTATCACCCCCTCCACGGGGTCGACAATCGTGGATGGCTCCCTCCTCTCCAGGGGGCCGGCGTCGAGGACCAGGTCCACATCCTCCAACTGCTCAACGGCCTCCCGGGCGGTGATGGGGGGCGGCATCCCGGAGATATTCGCACTGGTGGTGACTATGGGCACCCCCGCTCCCTTTATGAGCCTGAGGGTCACCTCCATGTCCGGTATCCTCACCGCCACCTTGCTACTCCCGGCCGTAAGGACTGGGGGGAGGTCCCGTGCCTCGAGGAGCAGGGTGACGGCCCCGGGGAGGAACCTCCTTGCAAATTCCTCCTCCCTGGGGCCGAGATGGGTGTATCTCTGCAGCATTGGTATATCCGAGACCGCTATCGGCAGGGGGCGGGCAGGGTCCCTTTTCTTGGTCTCATAGACCCGCCTCACCGCACCGGGATTGGTGGCATCGCAGCCCAGCCCATACAGGGTGTCCGTGGGGTATACCAGGGTCCCGCCGGAGCGGATGACGGCTTCGGCCTTTTTCTGCCACCCCCGTTCGTGTCCAATCTCTATGATTTCCATTCGAATCAACCGATGAAGTCGGCCGTGAGGTAGAGGTAGACCGGGATGACCGCTGCAGAGGCTATCAGGGCCAGCATGATGTCCTTTTTGAAATAGTAGATGATGCCCCCGGTCACGACGAAGGGGGACAGAAGGAAGAGGGCCAGCATGATATAGAACCCCGTGTTGGCCTGGAACCCGAGGAACATGAGGGCCAGCTCGAACCGGAAAACGAAATATTCCGTGATGAGGCCGCACAAGAAGGCGGCTGGCACCACCAAATCGGGCAGGAGGTTCCTTTTCTCGGTCATTTATATCTCCTTCAGGGCCTCTGGGAGCTCCGAGATCTCGGAAATCTCCACATCCGGGGTCTCGTCAGGGTTTGCAGGGCTCTTGCGGCCGTACTTGCCCTTTGCAATCCTTATCGTGCGCATCCCCACCGCCTTGCCTCCCGCGATGTCTGTATCAAGCCTGTCCCCTACCATGACGCATTCCGAGGGTGATACCTTCAAAGACTTAAGGGCATGGAGGAATATCCCGGCGTCCGGCTTTTCGGTTCCCGCCTCTTCAGAGGTGGTCACTGAATCGAAGAAGTGGTGCAGGCCCAGCCAGCTGAGTTTCTCCCATTGTTTGACCGCTAGCCCGTTGGAGATGGCGCCGAGAAGGTAATCCC
>JAADFM010000075.1 GCA_013152845.1 Methanobacteriota archaeon
CCTGTCATGGCGAAGAGTCGAAGTGCATAGAACTGGCGTCGGTACTCTACAAGACCTTCAAGTCAGAGACCAGGGCCCCATACAACCTGGAAACCATCCGGGCCCTGTAGAGCCGGTCTTGCCTGCACGGGGGAGGTGACCCCCGCCGCACAGACAAGTAGTCCTTCTCGCGCCCCTTTGTTGGGGATGTATTATTTCTATTCAATAGTATATAAACTTTTTTCAAGTACGTGGGAAAGCAAAGGTTTTAATACCTCCCCGGGAATCATTAACCCATGCCCGAGGAGATGACCTATGCCAGGGCCGGGGTGGACATGGACCTGGAGTCCCTGGCCATCAAAGCCCTTGCCTCAAGCCTGAAAGGATGCCTGCGCAACCGGGACGGGAGGCCCGGGGAGGTCATGGCGAAGATAGGCCACTTCTCGTCCCTGATAAGGGTGGGGGACGACCTGGCGCTTGCCCTGGGGGCCGACGGGGTTGGGACCAAGATCATCCTGGCCCACCAGATGGGGAAATACGATACCATCGGCATCGACCTCATCGCCATGAACGCCAACGACATCATCTGCATCGGTGCCGAGCCGTTGGCCCTCCTGGACTACCTGGCGGTGGAACGGCCCGACCCGGAAGTCACAGCCGAAATCGGCAGGGGCCTGGCCAGGGGTGCGGAGATGGCAGGCATCACCATCCCGGGGGGTGAGCTGGCCACCGTGCCGGAGGTGGTCCGGGGGATGGACCTGGCCGGGGTCATCGTGGGGATGCTGCGGCCCTCGGAGGCCATCACCGGGGAGGACATCCGCCCGGGGCATGCGGTCGTGGGGCTGGAGTCCTCGGGGGTCCACTGCAACGGGCTGACCCTGGCCCGGAAGGTCCTCCTGGGGGAGTACGATATCGACGAGAAGGTCTTCGGGGAAAGGAGCGTGGGGGAGGAACTGCTGGAGCCCACCAGGATTTACGTGAAGGAGGTCCTGGATGTCATCAAGAACGTGGAAGTAAAGGGCCTGGCCAACATCACCGGCGGGGGCCTGGGGAACCTGGACCGGCTGACGGGTTACGGCTTCGAGATAGATTCCCTTCCCGAGCCGCAGGAGGTCTTCACGGAAATCCAGCGCCTGGGGAACGTCCCGGAGAAGGAGATGTACCGGACCTTCAACATGGGGGTGGGCTTCTGCATCGTCGTGGATGAAAAGGACGTCCAGAGGGTCATTGACATCTGCGAAAGCCACCGCACCCGGGCCTTCCGGCTGGGGAAGGTGGTGGATGAGAAGGGAGTGAAGCTCAAGGAGAAGGGCTTCGTCCTGAACTACTGAGCCAGCTTCTTCTGCCTGATCCTGTCCAGGGTGGCCTCGAATTCCTTGCGCTTGGTCTCCATGGTGCGCTCGATGCGCATGCCCGGGGGTGTCAGGATGAGGTGGTACTCGCTGAGACCGGCTATGTCTCCCCCCATGGATACCGTGAGGTCCTTTATCTCGTCGATGGCGTGCCTGAGCTCGTTCATGCTGCGCTCGGCCAGGGGCTTTATGTCAAGAATCACCACGTTCCCTGCGGTGAGCTCCCTGGCCCCCATGTCCACGTCCGCGAATCCCTTGAGTTTGCATACCTTCACGAGCTTGCCTGTCGGGACCTGAGCCGAGGTCCCTTCCTCTACCTCCAGCTCAACGTACTCATCTATGTTTGCCGCACCCTTTATCTCGGCGCCTGCTCCTTTGAAAATATCCATCAGACCCATTATCCGGCCTCCATATTCAACTCGGTTTTATTCTATAAAAGGGTTTCGAAACCCTACTCCAGGTTCCATATCCTGTCCCCGACGTAAAGGATGTTCTCCACGGACTTGCCCTCCTTCTGGCGTTTCATCTCCTCAGCGCCCACCAGGGCACGCCCGATGCCTATGGGCTTTCCGTGGGTCTCCTCCCTTATGACCACCAGGTCGCCCTCCTTTATATCAGGGTCGAAATCCACAATCCCGGGCCGCATCACATCCGCCCCGTTGGTGACGAAGGGCACCGCACCCCGGTCCACGGTGACAAAGGCCCTGTCCACGTCTATCTTCAGGGCCCCCCTTACCGTGGGGAAGTACCCCCCGCCCTGGCTGAAGATGGCGGCCTCCCCGTCCACCAGGACGTAGGTGGTCCCCTCGTCGGTCTCTGCCATCTCCACCTTCCCGGCCCCGTCCAGGAGGGCCTCGAAGTTCTTCGAGACCTTCCCCAGGTCGGCCTTCATCCTGGCGATGCTCTTCTTCCTCGCAAAGTACTTGCGCGTTATCTTCATGGTAGAAGATTTGGGCCGGGGGTTATTTAACTCCTTTCCCGCCCGGGGAGGGCAAAGTTTAAATAGAGCAGGAAAAATCATACCCAAAGGAGTGATTTATATGGCCACGCGGCCCATGGATTTTCTCAACAATTCGCTGGAAAAGCAGGTCCTCGTCGGCCTCAAGGGCGGCCGGGAATACCGGGGCACCATGAAGGGGTACGACATGCACATAAACATCGTGCTCCAGAACGCCGAGGAGCTCAAAGACGGCGAAGCGGTGCGGAAACTCGGCCTGGTCCTCATAAGAGGGGACAACGTGGTCTTCATATCTCCGTGAGGTAAGGGAAATGTCCAAGGGAACCCCGTCCATGGGAAAACGGAACAAGAGGCTCCACATCAGGTGCCGCAGGTGCGGGCGGAACTCCTTCCACTCCAAGAAGCACGTCTGCGCGGCCTGCGGATTCGGAAGGTCCAAAAAGCTGCGGCGTTACTCATGGCAGAACAAGAAGATAAACAAGGTCCGCCTCGTGTAGCTCCCCCTTTTTGCCACGTAAATTATTTATCTAATCAGCTGGACAAAGCCCATTGAGGTAAAGGGACTTGCTGAAGGAGAAGTGCGGCGTAGTAGGGATTCTTTCGACAAAGGGGGCAAAGGTTTCGCCGTCCATCTTCTACGGCCTCTACGCCCTCCAGCACCGGGGGCAGGAGTCCTGCGGGATAACCACCCGGGACTCGGAGTTCCATACCGAGAAGGGGATGGGTCTTGTACCCGAGTTCTTCGACCTGGAGAAGATCGACCGCCTCCACGGCCATGCCGGCATCGGCCATGTCAGGTACTCCACCACCGGGTTCTCCAGGATAGAGAACGCCCAGCCCTTCGTTGTGAACCATTCCAGGGGGACCCTGGCCATCGCCCACAACGGCAACATCGTCAACTACGACGAGCTCCGCAAGAGGCTTGAGGCCTCGGGCCAGGGCTTTGTCTCCACCACCGATACCGAGGTCATAGCCCATCTCATCCTCAAGGAATACGCCAAATCAGACGACATGGTGGAGGCCATCGCCGATACCATGAAGAAGCTGGTGGGTTCCTATTCCCTGGTCATCCTCACCGACGAGGACCTAATCGCCGTCAGGGACCCCCTGGGGGTGCGGCCCCTCTGCCTGGGGAGGTCGGACGGGAGCTATGTGGTCGGTTCGGAGAGCGTGGTCATGGATGTCCTGAACGCAAGGTTCGAAAGGGACATAAGACCCGGGGAGATACTGGTGATAAACGAGAAGGGGGTGGAGGGCCACCGGCCAATAAAGCTCAACCGCACGGCCCACTGCATGTTCGAGTACGTATATTTCGCCAGGCCGGATTCCATCCTCAACGGGGTCTCCACCTACCGTGTGAGGGAGGGTATCGGGGCCTACATGGCATCCATCGACGAGGTGGAGGCGGATTTCGTCTCCCCCATCCCGGACTCGGCCATCCCCTTCGCCCTGGGGTATTCCAAGGCATCCGGGGTGCCATACCGGGAGAGCCTGATACGCAACAGGTACGTGGGCAGGACCTTCATCCTCCCCGACCAGCAGGCCCGGGAACTGGCGGTGAGGCTGAAACTCAACCCCATGCTGGAGGAGCTGGAGGGCAAGAAGGTCATCCTCTTCGACGACAGCATCGTGCGGGGGACCACCTCGGGCCGGATTATCAACCTCCTCAGGGATGCGGGCGCCGAGGAGGTCCATATGAGGGTGGGATGCCCGCCCATCAAGAGCCTCTGCAGGCTGGGTATAGACATGCCCACCGACCAGGAACTCATTGCATCGGACAAGACCGAGGAGGAGATTGCAGAGGTCATCGGCGCAGACTCATTGAAGTACCTCCCCCTGGAAGGGCTGATAGAGGTCATCGGCAAGGACGAGACGCGCCTATGCCTGGGATGCCTGACTTCCAAATATCCTGTAGAGATGATAAAATCCGAACAAGTATCTTTAGAGGAGTTCAAACTAGAGACGGGCCCGTAGCTCAG
>JAADFM010000076.1 GCA_013152845.1 Methanobacteriota archaeon
CGATGAAATCGATGGCCTCGCTTTTGCGCTTCAGGCCGTACTGGGCCTTGACGATATTTATTATCCTGTTGGTATGCTCGTCAATGTCGATTAAGGCTTTGACCATTAATATCACCATAATACCATATTAATATGACATTAACAAACATTCCTTATTAGGATGCGGAGGCACGGGGAAAGGTGATGTGCAGGCCATGTTTTGAAGGGGGGATTGGAGACATTTAACGGTTAGCTTCAATCTGTTTCATTATCTTTTCTTTATTCTGGAAAAGAAACTTACAATACGTTGTATGTATGGACCAAATATTTTCTCAACGAAAATTGCAATTAACATCCCGACAAACCCCAGTATAATCGGAAGCAACTCTAAGGAATAGTTATACTTCACATAAATGTTGAAAAGATATTTGTCCTTAGCAAGTTGAGTAGGAGCTAACCACTGCAATACCTTATACTCTCCACCGTCATAGAGTAAGTCTGGGGGTGGATTTATTTCAAGGAGCTGTAATTTTTTAAATCCCCACCATTTCTCCTTCGGGATTTTAATTTGATAGGTATTTTTGCCTAAAATCAAATTTGATGTTCTTATTATTGGAGCGTAACTGGTTAATATAAAATCGCCAGTGGTAGTTCTATCAATGGCATCAAATTCCCCTTCGAAGATAATAATCATGGGGTCACCTGGTGAAATGCTACAATTACTTACAATAAAGTCATTTGAAGAATTCCAGTTATTATTCTTCATTTCCCAAGGAGTTCTAACATTCCCTAGGCCTATTTGATTTCTTAAGTTGAAATTGTAAGTCATATAAAAGGGGATACTTTCCTGACCAAAATTAATAGTCTTGAAAGTTATCTGCTCAATTATAGTATTTTTTTCTGTAACAAATACTTCAATGTGCTGTTCTTGTAAAATATGATTGTGATAAAATTTGATATATTTCCTCGTTTCATGGCCAACACCATCAACACAAATTATCTCTCCAGTATATTGGCCGTCTTCACTAATAGTAAAAAGTACACCGTATTCCGAGTCCCCAGGTAAGCCATCCGCATGTTTGCCATCATCATACATTGGATAGTTTTTAACTCCTCCTAAAGGATCAGTTAGAACTAGCGTTACATTTCTGATTCCTAAAGCGTCTGTACAATTGACTTGAATCTGATGTTCTTCAACATGAGCGGTTACAGTTGATACTTCTAATAATAATAGCAGAACACAAAGGATTATTGGTCTTTTAATCATGAATTGAAATTCTTCCCAATTATTTATAAATTAGTAAGCATTATCCACCCATCAACATCGCTAGTATCGCCTTCTGCACATGCATTCTGTTCTCGGCCTTATTATACGATTATCTTTGTGCAGACATATGCCTGCCCGTTATTATTGTCAGAGATTATGGAATCGATATTGAATCCTGCCCTTTCTAAGATACCCTCCATAATCCAGTTCCAAGTGCTGAACTCATCTTTTATATGAACGATTGCCTCTTCCTTCATATCTGCACCCGCTTTCTCCTCTATCATATCCAGCCAGTCATTCAGCGATTCAGAGTAGTCTGAGATGGGGAAGGAAAAAACTACGTCGGAAATGAAAAGCCTGCCACCGGGCTTTAATATGTCATACATCTTTTTCAGGGCTATCTGTTTCCAGAAATCAGGCAGATGATGAAGTGCAACTACGGACACGATTGCATCCACGGGTTTATCTGAATGGGAGTATGAAAGAAATCCCGCAAGATGGGTCTCGATATTATCGACGCCAGTTTCTCTAGCCTTTTTGGTGAGGCAATCCAGCATAGCCCGGGAGATATCAACGGCGAATACCTTTTTGCATTGACGCGCTACACGCAGAGCGAAAGCTCCAGTTCCGCACCCCATATCCAGGACCACATGTTCAGGTTCAATGGATAGTGCTTGGATAATCCTCTCGGCTTCTTCATCGTAATTCCTGAATCGTCCATGTATGGCATCATAATTCGAGACAACTTCAGTCTTTGAGTAATCTACGCCCACATGGATAGACTCATCAAACTGCCATCTATCTTTCATTCACTCCCCCATCAACATCGCCAGTATCGCTTTCTGGACATGCAGTCTGTTCTCGGCTTGGTCAAGGACGATGGAGCCGGGACCGTCCAGGATCTCGTCGGTGATTTCATAGCCGCGCTTGGCAGGCAGGCAGTGCATGATAAGGGGCTCGTCCGCCGCGCTCACGAGCTCTGCGTTGACTTGGTAGGGTTTGAAGGCGCGCATGCGCTCCTCCTTCTCGGCCTCCTGGCCCATGCTCACCCAGACGTCCGTGTAGATGATATCCGCGCCTTTTACCGCCTCCCTTGGGTCCTCGGTGATGGCTATAGCGGCACCAGTCTTTTCTGCAATCTCCTGCGCCTTCTCCAGGATGCCGCCGTCGGGGCCGTAGCCCTCGGGCCGGCCCACCGAGATGTCCATACCCACCATCGCACAGCCCAGAAGTAGGGAGTTGCAGACGTTGTTGCCGTCTCCCACGTATGCGAGCTTCCCGTCGAAGCCGCCCTTCTTCTCCCTGATTGTGAAGAGGTCGGAGATGACCTGGCACGGGTGCTCCAGGTCTGTGAGGCCGTTTATCACGGGTACCGTCGCATGGCGGCCCAGCTCCACCACGTCCCCGTGGCGGTAGGCCCGTATCATGATGCCGTCCACGTACCGGGAGAGGACCCTGGCGGTATCCCCGATGGTCTCCCCCCGCTTCAGCTGCATCTCCCCGGCCCCCAGGTAGATGGCATGGCCTCCCAGCTGGGTCATGGCCACCTCGAAGGATACCCTGGTCCTGGTCGATGACTTCTCGAATATCATGGCCAGGGTCCGGTGCCTCAGCCTCTCCTGGAAGCGCCCCTCCTTCAGGTCTGCCTTGAAGTCTGCGGCCATCTCGAAGACGGCCTCCAGCTTTCCCTCGGCGTCCAGGATGGAGATGAGATGGCTCACTTGAACTGCTCCATATTCTTCAGTTTCCTCTCGATGAGTTCCCTGGTCCCGATGTCCCTGCGGTGGTAGATATCCTCGCCCTTGACATGGGCCGTTGCCCCCTCGGAAATCCTCTCGGCCTCCTCGATGGTATCCGCCATCCCCACCAGTGCCAGGGAGCGCGACGAGGTCGTGTAAATCCGCCCGTCCCTCTCGTCCACGGCGGCGTAGTACAGCACCGCCCCCATATCGGCTATGGCCTTCTCGTCCACCTCCAGGACCTGGCCGCCCTTGGAACCCACGCCGTAGCCGACGGGGACCACGTACTTGCACACCGTGGCCAGGTCCTTGAAAGAGCAGTCGCCGGCGCCGAGGGAACCCTCGGTGATTTTCCTGCAGATCTCCACGAAATCCGAATCCAGGAGGGTCAGGACGTTCATGGCCTCCGGGTCCCCGAAGCGGCAGTTAAACTCGATGAGCTTCAGCTCGCGGCCCAGCATGAACTGGCCGTATAGGATGCCCCTGTACTCCCTGCCGGTCTCCTCCTTCAGGGCGGCCACGGTCTTCCTGATGACATCAACGGCCTGGTCGTAGTCCTTCCGGGATATAAAAGGCAGAAGGCCCCCCTTGTCCGAGTACGAACCCATGCCGCCGGTGTTGTGTCCCACGTCCCCCTCGAAGGCGCGCTTGTGGTCCTGGACCGCGGGCATGGGCACCACGTGGGTCCCGTCCACGAAGGCCTGGACCGTGAACTCCTCGCCGAGGCAGCGCTCCTCGATGACCACACCCCCCCTGCCGCCGATGCCCTCCTCGATAATCTCCCTGATATACTCCCTGGTCTCCTCCATGGTCTTCAGGTGCTCCCCCATGACCTTGACGCCCTTGCCCCCGGTCAGGCCGTCGGGTTTGATGGCCGCCTCGCCGCCGAAGCCCTCCAGGAACTCCACGGCCTCCCGGTAGTCGGTGAATGTCCCGTACTTCACCGCCGCGGGCACGTCGTACTTGGCCATCAGGTCCCGCATGAAGCGCTTGCTGGCCTCGATTCTGGCCAGGTCCTTCAGGGGCCCCATCGTGGGCACCCCGGCCTCCTCCAGGGCATCGGCCACCCCCACCGACAGGGGGCTCTCCGGCCCCACCGCCGCCATCTCAACCCCCGTCCTCTCCGCAAAGCCCCTCACCTTCTCCACATCGGTCTCCGGTGCCAGGAGGACCTCCTCAGAGAGCCGGGAAATACCCGGGTTCCTGTTCTTCATGACCGTATAGAGCCGGCAGTCCCCCCTCTTGAGGGCCGCCGCCATGGCGTGCTCCCTCGCCCCGCCTCCAACCAGAAGTACCTTCACCATACCACCTCTCAAGCGATTGGATAGAATAGGTTAATCTCGATGATGACCAGGGCAATGCCCAGGCCCAGCATCATGACGTGCAGCAGGATGAAGTACCCGATGACGAGGTAGGCATAGGTCTTGGTATCCCCCCGGGATGCCAGGCCCTCGGTTGTATCCTCCAGGGGCGATATCATCTCGCCGATGACCGACCTGGAGGGTTTTCTCAGGGCCTCGAAATTCTCGCTTGCCCCCTGGAGACTCGCCCCCGCTTCTTTAAGCTGGAGTGACGCCTGGCCGAGCTTCGCCATGGTCCCGTTGAGGGCCGTGGCCGTCTTCTCCAGCTCCGCCGCCCCGGAGTCCAGGTCGTCCCCGGAGGCCTTCAGCTTTGCGGAGGCGTCCTCGATTTTTCCCACAGCAGACTGGAAGCTGGACTTCTGGGGGAGGGGCGAGCCGTTGTAGCTGTAGTCCTCTGCCCAGGACCTAAGGCCCGTGGCGGCATCTTCCAGGAGGTCCCCTGCCTCCTTGTTGGATGCGGAGGCCGCCTCAATCCCTGCCGAGGCGCGGCTGATGCTTTCTGCGGCAGAGCCCACCGTCACCGCCGCGGAATCGATGCTCTCCCCCGCCCTCGTGATGACGGTGGAGGTATTGCTGAACCTGTCCGCCCCCTCCTCGATGTTCCTGGTTATCTCCTCCCGGTTCTGGATGAGGGTGTCCCGCACCTCGGTAATGGACCCGGTGGCCCCCCCAATCTTCTCGGGCCCGTAGTCGTATACCACCTTCAGGCCGTATATCCCTGCTGCGGTGCCGCTGAGGCCCACCAGTATCAGAACTATCCCGAGGCCCTTCAAAATCAGTGAGGGGATATCAGCCATCGTCTACCACCTAGAGACCCAAATCTCCTGCGTCCACCAGGGACACTAACTCTATGCCGTGTTTGTTTAATAACTCTTTCGCCCCCTCGCCCCCCACGGTTATGACGGTCCGGCAGACGCCCCCGGCCTCCCTGATGGAGTTGACCCCGGCAAGGACGCTTCCACCCGAGGTGGTCACATCCTCCACCAGGAGGACCCTCTCGCCCTCCCGGAGCTCCCCTTCGATGAGGTTCCCGGTCCCGTGGCCCTTCCTCTCTTTGCGGACCATCACGAAGGGCACACCCAGTTCATAGGCCAGCACCGCGGCCAGGGGTACGGCCCCCAGGGCCACCCCGGCCACCCGGTCGAACTCCAGGGAACGGGCCTCCACCGCTTCCCTTGCCCCCCGGGCGATGGCCCGCATGACCTCCGGGCGGGTATAGGCCTTCTTCACGTCGAGATAGAAATGGCTCTTCCTCCCCGATGTCAGGGTGAACTCCCCCCTGGTCAGGGCATATCTTTCGATCATCTCGGCCAGGTCCATCTCATCACCACGGGACATCCTTCATCTTGAGCTGGTATCCGGTGTAGTTCACTGCCAGATGGCCGATGGGGGTTATTACGAAGAGGGCAATCCAGTACTCGGGGGTCATTGGGGGTACTCCCATGGGCAGAATGAAACTTGCAAACACCAGGCCCCCAACCACGAAATTCAGCTGGTCCAGCAGGGGTGCCGGCGCCCCTCTTTTCATGTTCAACCGCCTCTTGATGAAACTCCCCGCCGCATCTCCCACCAGGGCGCCGAATGCCAGGAGGAAGGACACCGCCATCCACCGGCCGGAGTCCATGCCGAAGGGAATCTTTACCATGG
>JAADFM010000077.1 GCA_013152845.1 Methanobacteriota archaeon
AAAGACGTGGACCTCGCAAAGAAGGGAAAGCTGAGAATCGAGTGGGCCGGGCGCCAGATGCCGGTCTTGAACCTCATCAAGGAGCGCTTCAGGAAGTCGAAGCCCTTGAAAGGATTGAGAATCGCGGCCTGCCTCCACGTGACCTCTGAGACCGCCAACCTCATGGACACCCTGAAGGCCGGGGGGGCGGAGGTGGCCCTTTGCGCATCCAACCCGCTGTCCACACAGGACGATGTGGCCGCATCCTTGGTGAGGCACTACAAAATCCCGGTCTTTGCCATCCACGGGGAGGACAACAGGACCTATTACAGGCACCTTAACCAGGCCCTTGACACAGGCCCAAACGTCACCATGGACGACGGCGTGATTTAGTCTCCACCATCCATTCCAAAAGGCAGGAGTGCCTGGAGGACATCATCGCCGGGACCGAGGAGACCACCACCGGGGTCATCCGCTTCAAGAGCATGGAGGCCGAAGGGGTGCTGAGGTATCCGATTATCGCGGTCAACGATGCCAAGACCAAGCACTTCTTCGACAACCGCTACGGCACGGGCCAGTCCACCATCGACGGGATACTGCGGGCGACCAACGTCCTTCTCGCGGGCAAGAACTTCGTGGTGGCAGGCTACGGCTGGTGCGGCCGGGGTCTGGCCATGCGGGCCCACGGCATGGGTGCCAACGTTATCATAACCGAGGTGGACCCCCTGAAGGCCCTGGAGGCCGTCATGGACGGGTACCGGGTGATGCCCATGGCCGAGGCCGCCAGGGTGGGGGACATCTTCGTCAGTGTGACCGGGGACAAGCACGTCTTCAGAAAGGAGCACTTCCAGAAGATGAAGGACGGGGCGATCCTTGCCAACTCGGGCCACTTCAATGTTGAGATAGACATCCCGGCCCTGGAGTCCCTCTCCAAGAGGAAGCGCAGAATCCGGGAGCATGTCGAGGAGTACACCCTGAAGACAGGCAGACGCCTCTTCCTCCTGGGCGAGGGGAGGCTGGTGAACCTGGCCGCCGCCGAGGGCCATCCGGCAGCGGTGATGGACATGTCCTTTGCCAACCAGGCCCTGACGGCAGAGTACCTGAAGAAGAGCGGGACCAAACTGAAACCCAAGGTCTATTCGGTGCCCGAGAAGATCGACAAGGACGTGGCGCGCCTGAAACTCCGGAGCATGGGTGTGAAAATCGACCGCCTCACCCCGGAGCAGAAGAGGTACCTGGCATCCTGGCAGGAAGGGACGTGAGGGCAACAAAACGGAAGAGGAAATAACCCTCCCAACCTTTTTATTTCCAAAGACCATAGATATAAAGTATGCCAAAAATTGACAGAAGGAAGGAGGCCCTGGAGGAGTTTGTAAAGAGGGCCAAGGATGAGCATGGGCCCAAAATAGAGAAAATCATACTTTTTGGTAGTTATGCCAGGGGGGATTATAGCGAGGAAAGTGATGTCGATATCCTTGTCGTCTGGACCGGAGAGGAGGAAGAGGGCTGGAGGGAGATGACAAGGATTGCCTTCAACGTACTTTTGGACACAGAAGAGTATATCTCTGTGAAGGTCCTGTCTCCCGACGATATGAAGACCGACAACGTTTTCGTCAAAAGTGTATTGAAAGATGGAATCGCGTATGCATGAAAAATACCTTGCCAAAGCTGCGGAAGAGCTTAGTGCCGCGAAATATCTCTTTGATGGTAACTACTTCGATGCTGCTACCGGCAAGGCCTATTATTCCATGTACAACGCTGCGAAGGCCCTGCTGTCTCTGAGGAAAATCCATCCCAAAAGACACGGGGGAGTCATTGCAAAATTCGGTCTGGAATTCGTCAAAAAGGGTTTCATTGAGGATACCTATGGTCAGGCATTGGCCCATGCAAAGGACCGGAGGGAGATAGCCGATTACGACATTGACAAGAGAATAACAAAGGAGAGTGCCGAGGCAACCATTGATGATGCTGAGCGGTTTCTTGAAAGGGTAAAGGAAGTAATAGAAGAACTATCTAAATGAAAATCGACCGCCTCACCCCGGAGCAGAAGAGGTACCTGGCATCCTGGCAGGAAGGGACGTGGTTGCAGGTTTTTAAGTAGACCCGTTGCGAATGTTAAAAACGGGTAGTATTAAAGGTGGAAGAATTGAAATTCGATAGGATATGGGTGCATCCGGAACGGCAGGGTGGCAGGCCCTGTATAAAGGGAACGAGGATCCCGGTCAGCCACATCCTCGAGCTTGTGGATGAGGGATTGAGTTTTGGGGATATCATAAAAGATTACTATCCGAACATCACCGAGGAGGACATAAAGGCCTGCATCCAGTATGCCATGCACCTGGTGGAGGGGGAAGAGATATACCTTGTGGAGTCGGCGGGTTAGCAGATGAGGCTTCTTGCCGATGAATGCGTCTATTCAAAGACGATAAAATTTCTTAAAAAAGAAGGCCACGGGGTGAGGACAGTCCAGGAAGAAGGTCTTTCGGGTTCCAAGGACCGCGAGGTCCTCCAACATGCCATTAAAAACGACCTTGTACTTCTGACCCGGGATAGGGATTTCCAGGACATCATCAAATACCCTCCATCACAACACAATGGTATAATCGTGATGGAAATACACCCCAAACACATGGATGCCGTCCATCGGACCCTTAGCAAGATGCTTGAAACCCATGAAAATTTGAGCAGGACCTTAGCCATTGCAGACCGCCAGAAGTACAGGCTGGTTAGAGGATAAGAGCTCCAACTACCACCGAGCAGAAGAGGTACCTGGCATCCTGGCAGGAAGGGACGTGAGGATATCGTTTTAAAGGGGATTTTTCCCAAAAGTAGGGTATGCCCTTAAAGGAACGCCTCGCCCACATCCCCGAAAGGCCCGGTGTCTATCTTTTCAGGAACAAAAGAGGGGAGGTCATCTACGTCGGCAAGGCCGCCTCCTTGAAGAACCGGGTGCGCTCCTACCTCAACCCCCCCGCTGACCCAAAGACGGCCTCCCTTGTGGCCAGCATCGCCGATGTGGAGTTCATCGTGGTCCCCTCGGAGACCCAGGCCCTCATCCTGGAGTCCGACCTGGTGAAGAGGTACCGCCCCCGCTACAATATCCGCCTCAAAGACGACAAGTCCTGGCTCTACATCCACCTCACCGACGATGAGTTCCCCCGCATCTGCCTCACCCGGGAGGTCCGGCCGGAGGGGCGCTACTACGGGCCTTTCACCAGCGCCAGGGCGGTCCGGCAGGGGTTCAAGGTGCTCAGGAAGGCCTTCCGGCTTAAGGCGTGCAGGGAGGAGGCGAGGGAGGACGGGCGGGTCTGCCTGGACTACCAGATCGGCCTCTGCAGCGGTCCCTGTGCAGGGCTCATCGGCAGGGAGGAGTACATGGAATCGGTGGAGGAGCTGGACGCCTTCCTCACAGGTAAGCACCGGGCCCTCCTGAGGAGGCTGAAGAAGCGGATGCTGGAGCTTTCCAGGGGGCAGGAGTTCGAGAAGGCCGGGGTCTTGAGGGACCGGATTGAGGCCATGGAGAGGCTCATCGAGGGTCAGAGGAGGACCATACCCGTGGCCTACTACCAGGACGTGGCAGGGATTGCCAGGGGCAAGACCCTGGCCTGTGTGCAGGTCTTTGCGGTAAGGGACGGGCGCATCCTGGGCAGGGAGCAGGTCTTCCTTGAGGGTGTGGAGGGGGAGGCCGAGGGCGAGATTCTGGCCACATTCCTCAAGCAGTACTATTCCGGGCGCAGGCCCCCAAGGGAGGTGGTCGTCGGCGCCATGCCTGGAGAGGCGGAGGCCATTGAGGCCTTCCTGTCAGAGCAGCGGGGGAAGAGGGTGAGGCTCGTGGTCCCGAAACGGGGAAAGCGGGTTGAGCTCCTGCAGACTGCCGAGAGGAACGCCCGGTATTCCCTGCTGAGGGCCGAGGAGAGGGAGAAGGCGGCGTCCCTGAAGAGGGCGGCGGTCCTGGAGCTGAGAGAGGCCCTGGGCCTGTCCATGGCCCCGCGCAGGATAGAGGCCTTCGATGTCTCCAACATATCCGGGAAGATGGCGGTGGGCTCCATGGTGGCATTCCGGGACGGGGTGGCGGACAAGGCGGGCTACCGGAGGTATAAAATCAGGGGTGCCCGGGGGCCCGACGACCCGGGCATGATTAGAGAGGTCGTCACCAGGCGCTATTCCAGGCACCCCCCGCCGGACCTCGTCGTGGTGGACGGGGGCGCTGCCCAGGTGGGGGCGGCCGTGGATGCCCTACGCGAGCTGGGTATTGGGGCGGCGGTGGCAGGGCTGGCCAAGAGGCAGGAGGAGGTCTACCTGCCTGAAAGGCCGGAGCCCCTGCGGCTTCCCGCTGATTCAAAGGCCCTGCTCCTGCTCAGGGAGATTCGGGACGAGGCCCACAGGTTCGCGGTGGCCTACCACAGGAGGCTGAGGGCGAAGGGGCTGAGGTACTCCGCACTGGACGATGTCCCGGGAATCGGGAAGGCGAAGAAGAGGGCGCTCCTGAAGCGCTTCGGCTCGGTGGAGGGGGTCAGGCGGGCTTCGGTGGAGGAG
>JAADFM010000078.1 GCA_013152845.1 Methanobacteriota archaeon
CTCAGGGAGAACCGGATAAGCGGCGTCCCTGTGGTGGAGGGCGGCCAGGTGGTGGGGGTCTTAAGCGAGGCCGATATCATGGAACTCCTGGAGAGCCACGAGCTGAAGATTAATACCATCCTCCCCAGCCCCCTAGACGTCCTGGAACTGCCGGTGCGCATGAAGATAGGACTAAAGGATGCCGCGGAGAGGATAAACAGGGCGGCCTCTGCCAGGGTGAAGGACATCATGTCCAGCCCTCCCTACACCATATCCCCTGGAGCGGATATGGGAGAGGCGGCAGCTGTCATGTCGAGGAAGAAGGTGAACAGGCTCCCGGTGGTGGACGAGGAGGGGAAACTTGTGGGAATTGTGACACGCGGAGACGTGATTGCCTCGTTTTAGGAGGTCTAGGGCGAAGCCCGACGACCGACGAGTGGACCCAAGCGCCGCCGGTCAGACTCGAACTGACGACCACGTGGTTAACAGCCACGCGCTCTACCTACTGAGCTACGGCGGCAGAGGCATTATACCTAACCAGACCGTCATTTATAAGGCTTGTGCTCAGGAGTCCTTCTTGAGGTAGTAGTAGACCGTGGTCAGGGGGATGTCCAGTTCGTCGGATATCTCCTTGGCACTCTTGCCCTTCTCCTCCAGCTCATAGACCTTGTCGATCTTCCAGTTGGGGTGGGACCTGGGCCTGCCCGGCGTAAGTAGGAGGGGCTCGAAGTCTATCCCCACCTTCTCCAGGGCAACGCGGATCTTTTTAGGGGTGCGCTCGAACAGGCTCGGGGGGCAGGTTATCTTCTTGACGTTTGGCGCGGCCGTGAGGATGGAGGCCAGGATGTTTATGGTGGGCCTGATGGAGAGATGGACCTTCTCGGTATCCTTGTCCAGCTTGGAATCTATCTCGTCTATCAGCACGTCCTTCTGGCTTGAGCGCAACACCGCAACCTTCATCCTCTCACCTTACAAGCTCCAGGAACTCCTTGGCCCGTTCGGATATCTTTATCTCCCTTATCTCCTCAAGTTTTTCAAGCTTTTCCCTGGGGATGATATCGCCACGTCCAAGGCGGATTATGACTTTTAGGACCTCCTTCAGCTCCTCCTCGCTGGCCCCGATGATACCGCCTGCCTCGGCCAGCTCGAGGGGGGACTCGATGTAGATGGCAATCCCTCCCACCGCCCGGGAGGAGGTGACCTTCAGGTAATCCTGGAGGATGTCCTCTATCTCGAACTTCTTGAATACGATTTCGTATGCGTTATCGATGGCGATGATGCTGTCGTCGATGAACCTCTTTATGGCCTGGATGATGGACTTCTCCTTTAGGATGGACATGGTGGTCTCCAGCTGGTCGGCCTCCGGGACTGGCTGGAGCCCCGGGAAGATGCTCGCATACCTCCTCTCCCTGTAGGGCTTCATCAGGAGGAACCGGAATATGTCCCAGGCGAAGAGGGCCTTTGGGATGTTGATGAGGGTCTCCTTCCGGATCTTGCGCCTCAGGTTGATGGCCTCCTCGAGTTCCGGCAGGAGGTTGCCCTTGGAGTCCATCAGGCCCACCTTCTTGAGCTCCTCCTCGAACTCGTCCAGTATCTCCCGCCTCTCCTCCTGGACCCTGGTGTCCAGGGCGAAGTTGGCGGGCACCATCTCCTGCATCCTCATATCGGTCTTCTGCCGGAGCTTCTCGTACTTCCTGAGGTTGTCGGTGTTCACCTCCTGCTCCAGGAGGTAGTCCAGGATGTCCCCTATCCGCTCCCTGAGAATCTTGGCATAGGCCACGGCCAGGGACTGGCGGTTGTACCTGCCGCTTACCAGGATGGACCGCTCGTGGTGGTACCTGATGTGCTCGATGACGATGCGGCCGTACTTGTCCCTGAGGTAGCCCTCGTAGTCCATCTTTGGCGCCTTCTCCAGCTCCACCTGTTCCTTCCTGGTGACCCACTTCCCGTTGGACTTGGCCCTGAAGGAGACGGTGGCTGACTTGATCTTCCCCCTCTTCTTCTCCCGCAGGACCTCCACCAGCTCCCGGTAGGCCATCCTCTCGGTGGGGGTGAACTTGGAAATCACCAGGGTGAACTCGCCGCCGTATATCAGGTGGGGCAGGAGCTCCAGGCGGAATATCCCCTGGAGGTTCTCCTCGAGTTCGGCCTCCGCTGAGCCGCATTTGGGGCACCGGTAGCGGCCTTCCTCCTCGATTATCCTGGTGGCCTCCTTGCCCTTGGCCACCCGCCCGCAGGGGCACTTCATAACCACGAACTCCTCCATGTGGCCCACCGCGATGTTGTGGGAGGATATGGCCGACTTGGTCCTCTCGAAGGTCCCCTTCTTGAAGGAGGCGTTGGTGCGGAACATCATCTTGTGCCTGGCCACGTCCCGCTGGTCCTCCACGTCCTCCCGCCGGTAGCTCTTCTTGCCCAGGGGCCCGCCGAACCTCTGCATGCCCAATGCGAAATAGGGCGAGTCGAAACCCCTCTGCTCCATCTCGTCCTTGAATGCCTTGAGCCCCTCCAGGTTCTTCTTCAGGGTGAAGTAGAGCTTTTCGAAATAGGCCTTGTCCTTCCTGAGCCTGTAGACGTCGATCTCGCCCAGCTCCTGGGGGATCTCGTCCAGGAAGGCCGTGACCCTGTTTATCAATGGGGTGGTTTCCGTATCGTCCATCAGTTCCTCAGGCACCTGCATCACCCTGGTTTAGAGCCGCCGGTTAAAAACCCTAACGAGTGTCATATTTTTTAAAATTTTTTGGAGCTTCACCAATAAAAAGCTAACCCTGACGCCTGACCACCCTGACCACGGCGGAAAGGGTCTCCATGACGTCCCCGTCCTTTGGGACCAGGTGGGTCCCTCCCTGGGGCGTCTGGAGGCACACGGAGGGCTCCTTGAAAATATGAGCCCAGGAGCACCACGCCGAATATCATGAGGACCTCCTCCACGATGGTGAGGAAGGGGTACTCCAGGCGCACCACCTGCTCCATCAGGAAGAGCCACAGGACGACGATGAGTGACATGGAGCCGTACTGGAGGAGGAATAGGTTGGCCCTCTGGGATGTCTCCACCGATATGACCTTGTCATAGGAGACGTCCCTGAACCCGGCCTCGAGGATAATCGCCCGCCTGTCGGTGAAGACCGCCCTGCCCCTGTCGGTCTCCATCTCGTAGAGGACGTCCTCGCCCTCGACCAGGTAGCGCTCAACAGATGCCTCGGCCATGGTGGAGGTATGTCCCGGGTGGATATATTAGTTTTGCCTTCAGGGGCCTCTGGTCTTCCACAGGGATACCCTCGCCTCCTTCATCTTCAGGGCCTTCCTCTCCAGGTAGCGGTAGACCACCCCGTGGGGCATCCCCGAGACCAGTTTCAGCACCGCCTCCTTTGCAACGCCCACCTCCTCGGGCATCCCGAGGAAGGCGACGGTCTTGCCCGAGACCGCCATCACCGCCCCGGTCTGCTCCTCGATGTACCTGCGGGTCTTGCCCTTCCTGCCGATGATGCGTGCCTTCTGCCTCTTGATGGCCTTCTCCGAGCGGCCCAGGATGTCGGTGAGGTCCAGGATTTCCAGGACGTAATCGTCCCTTGCCAAAAGCATCGCCTTTTCGGGATTGATTCCCCTCCCGATGGCCTTTATCATGTCCCTGCCCTTCCAGCAGGCCAGGACGTCGTCCCCCACGTTTTTCACCGTCACCATGCCTTCCTCGGAATCGATTATGAGCTTCACACGTAGCTCCCTTTCAATCTCCTTTTTGACCTCTCCGTCCTTTCCTATCAGGACGGCAACTCTCTCCCTCGGTATCCTGACGAACTCCTGCTGCATCCCTAACACCCCTCAAGCCTCTCCATTATATCCTTTTCCGTCACTCCCTGTTCCCTGAAGTACCTGGCGATGTTTGCCACGTCCCTCTGGAGGAACTCATCTGCCATCGGATGGTCCCTTACCACGGCCTGGGACATGTCTATTATCACCGGACGTTCCCTTCTGACCAGGATGTTGTACTCGCTCAGGTCGCTGTGGACCAGCCCCGCCCGGCAGTAGATGGCCTCCATCTCGTCCATGAGAAGCTCCAGGAACGCCCCGGGGTCCTCGAGTTCCCATTCCTTGAGCATGGGGTAGGGGACCCCTTCTTCCCCCAGGAACTCCATTACCAGGACGTTGTTCCAGAAGGCGAAGACCTCGGGCACGCTCGCCCCTGCCTCCCCGGCACGGCGGAGGTTCTTGAACTCCTTTTTCACCCAGGTATAGACGATACTGCGCCGGTCTTTTTTGAGCCTGCCGAACCTGGGGTCCCCGTGGAGGTACTTGAACATGGCGTTGAAGTCGCTGGTGCTCACCCGGTATATCTTCACCGCCACATCTTTCCCCGAGGAATCCCTGGCCCTGAAGACATTGGCCTCCTTGCCGGTCTTTATCACCCCCTGGAGGATGTCGATGTAGCCCCTCTTGGCCAGCTGGTAGAGGGACATGAGGGTTGCCCTGTCGAAGACCTCGCTTGCGGTGCGCAGGTCCTCGGCACCCTTTATCCTCTTCTTCATCTCGTCTATCTTCCTGTCCAGGCGGGAAACCTTCTTGTCCAGCATCATCTTATACTAATTTGCAAGGTTGCCGTTAAAAAGTGGGGGGGTTCAAATCAGCCCCTGGTTCATCAGCCTCGAGACCTGGGTCTTCGTATAGCGCCAGACGATGTCGCCCTTCTTGTCCCCCTGGACCGACCAGGGTTTGACGATGACCACGTCCCCCTCCCTCACCCATATCCTGCGCCGGTATCTTGCCTGGTATCCGCACGGTCCTGACCTTGTTGTCCTTGCAGCGCACCTGCATCCTGCTGGAGCCCAGCAGGCGCTCGACTATCCCCATCACCTCACCCTCCCTGGGCATCCTCAACCGTCTCAACTGCTGTTCTTCATCTTCTTCTGCCAGTATGATTCCTCCTTGACTACCCCCTATCTTTCTTCACGGAGTTTATAAGGCTATCGTTAGCGCGTGACCTCATAGGAGCTGACCTTCTCGTAGAGTTCCCTGGCCTTTCCCCTTGAAAAATGCTCCCTGATGGGCTCCACCAGGCGGTCCAGGTACTCTGCCACTGCCAGTTTCAGGTCCTGGGGATGGAGCCTGTCACCCAGGTAGTCCCTTTCAAGCTCGGCATAGGAGTGGTAGGTCAGGTCTCCGCCGAACTTGGCAGGCCTTTTTATCTCCAGCTCGTCAAAGGCCCGGAAGATGACCTCCCTGGTATAGTCCAGTATGGGGTTGCCCTCCACCACCTTCATAGGGCAGTAGGCCGAGTTTATCTTCTTCCTGATTTCCTCCGCTGTATCATGGACGAAGATGGCCGAAGACGGCTTGGACTTGGACATCTTGGCATCCATGGCGGCCTGGACCTTGGCCCTGGAATCCTCCAGCTTGGACTGCCGGCCCGAAAGGCCCAGTAGCATGTGGTGGCTGACCACCACCGGCTTGCCCCCCACCCCGAGGCCGTCGTAGCCCAGGACACCGGCCATCCCTGCCTTGTCGGTGATGTCCCTGGCCAGCATGTTCACCTTGCGCTGGTCCATACCCAGCTGGCAGATGTCGGCCCCGATGTGGAAGATGTCCGCACACTGCATGGAGGGGTAGAAGACGAAGGCCGCCGGCTGGGACACGTCATCGCTGCGGCCCGCGATGGCCAGGCTGCGCATGGTCCGGGTCACGGAATGGTTCTTGGCGATGAGGATGACCTTCTTCCAGTACTCGGGGTCGTCGAAGAACTCCTTGTGCCAGATGACCTCGATCTTCTTCATATCCACCCCGGCGGCCTTCCAGACCTCCACGAAGTAGCGCCCGGCATCCCTGATGCGGTCCAGGTCGCCGCCGAACTTGTTGTTAATCCAGGCAAAGGAATCGGCCAGGAGGAGCTTGAAGCGGACCCCGGCCTTGAGCATGTCCTTCAGCAGGAGTGGCCGGTACACCCCCACCGGGAGATGGGCCAGGCCCGAGGGCTCGAACCCGTCGTAGGCCACGGGATGTCTCTTCGCCTCCAGGAGCTGGCGCAGCTCCTCCTCGGTGACGGTCTCTTCCCCTACGCCTTTTATCAGATTGAATCTGGTTTCCACGTCCATTTTCCAACTGGCTAAAGTTCAAAACAGCCCCATTTAAACTTTTGGTAACCTCAGGAGGATGGTGGACCTGTACAGGGTCTTCCCGTCCCTCTGTCCGGCCTGGGTTGCGGTCTCCTTGATATCCCCGCCGTAGGTCGTCTGGAGGTTCCTTGCAATCTTCCGCGCCACCTTCCTGGAGCCCAGGTAGAAGTCCCTGCCTTCCTTGAGGTCCTTCACCATGGTCAGGAAACCCTTCCCGTCCTCGGCCCCCATCCTCTCCACCATGACACCGATATCGGTGGTAATCCGTTCCAGGGTCTCAGGTGCGACACCCTTACCCCCCGGCCCCCTCACCTGTATCTTGGCCTCGTAGTAGCTGCCGGCCTGCCTGGAGCAGTTGGGGCACATCACGCCTGTTATCTCCACCTCCACCCCGGCCGCCCTCTCCATCTCGACACCCCTGCGCATGCCGGTCACCCTGACCTCCACCGGGATGACGAACCTGCCGGGGGAGGTCTCCTTTATATCGCAGACCTTGGTCTCGACATCCACCTGGGCCAGGTCGCCTGTCCGGATACCCCTTTCGACCTCCCACGCCGCCACCTGGCGGAGGAACTCCTCCATGTCATCTGTGAGGCGGGTCCACCGCCCATGCCGCTGGTGTTTCATGCACCCCCTGCAGACGGTGCCTGTGACCCTCTCGGGGACCTCCACCGGGTCCCTCTCCTTGAGGAAGCACTCCCTGCACAGGTTGTCTACCAGTTCGTCGGTGGACCTTCCGCATACCGGGCAGAACCTGTTCATAGCAGCATGACCATCTGGGCATGGGGTATGCCAGTGATTACGTTCTCTGAGTCTATGACCCCGGCCCTGATGCCGCAGCCTACCGCACCCTCTCCAACGAGGTTGGATATGGTGGCCTCCTTCAGCAGTTCCTCAAGCTCATCTTCTCCGCAGATTTCCCCTTTGTAAAACCCTTCGCTGACCTCCAGGTACAGGTCCCCTTCCGCGAACTTTTTCCCGCACAGGTCCATGTCGCAGGCGGCCAGCACCACCTCGCCTTCCGTGCGGTATGTCTTCACATAGCACTGCATATTCCTAGGAAACTCCTTAACAAGGGACAAGGCTTGTTAGACCTTCTTGAACCTACCGATTTTCGGCTCGTATATGTCCCCCCTGCCCATGAGGTCCCCCAGGACCTCCTCGAGTTCATCCTCGGAGATGGCGGCCCTGGCCAGAAGGTCCGAATAGCTCACCCCGTCACCTTCGTCCAACTCCTCCAGGATGCCGAGGACCACCAGCCCCTTGTCCTCGGTGACGGACTCCTCCTCGACCTGGATGGACTCCTCGCCCCCTCCGGGTGGTGGTGTTAGCTGTCCGGGTATTGAATCCCGGCGCATGTAGAGTTCGAGGCGCCTTACCAGCTCCCAGTTGGGGTCCTCTATCCTGGCTGCGGCCTCCAGGGCGATGTACTCCTCACCGTTGTACTCCCTCACCCTCCCCACGATGTCGACCATGTCCCCGGGCCTTATCAGCTCGATCTTGTCCAGGTCCTCGCTGAAGGCCCGCGCCTGGATGGTATCGGTCCCGTCGTCCAGGGTCAGGGAACCAAAGCTGCCGGTATCACTTACAAACTTTGATACCACGGTCCCCAGGACCCGGACCCTCGAGACCTCCCTGTCTCCCTGGTACAGCTCCCTGATGAAGACCTTGCGGGCCACGTCCCTGGACGGTATCCCTTCGGCCACCGGTCACACCACCTTGTAGTTGCCGTGGCGGGGCTCGTATATGTTCCCGTCCTTTCGGAGTTTCTCGATGAGCTCGCGGGTGTTCTTCTCATCGATGTTCCGTTCTCTTGCGAGCTCTATGATTTCCTCTATCCTGGCGGTCCCGTAATCCTTCTCCAACTCCTTTATTATGTCGAGGATCTCGTTTATCTTGTCCCTCTGGGACTTGGTAACGCCCACCATGATTTTGTCCACGTCATAGTTGCCTGTCTCGTCCCTTCCAACCTGGTTCAGGGAGAGCTCCAGGAGCCTTATGGCGTTCTCTGCGTCCTTTACCTCCACCGTCTCGCTCAGCCTGACCCTGGCCGATGCCCTCGCCAGCCTGATTATGGCCCACAGCTGCCGGGCGGTGAGGGGGATACCGATGTCCTGGCTCAGGGCCCTCTCCCGCAGCTCGTTGTAGAAGTCCTCGATGGCCTTCCTGGCCTTGTCCGAGAGTTCTGGCTGGACGTTCTTCCTGGCATAGGCGATGTACTTCCGCAAGAGCTCGGGGTCCAGCTTGGGGGTCACGGACTGGGGCGCCATCACGGTATCCAGGATGTGCTTTGTCACCTGCCGCGTGTTCTCGGGCTCGTCCTTGACGATGAATATCAGGTCGAACCTGGAGAGGATGGTGGGCTGGAGATTTATCTGCTCTGATATGGTCTTGTACTCGTCGAACCGCCCGAGTTTAGGGTTGGCGGCTGCTAGGATGGAGCATCGGGCCTGGAAGGTGGCCAGGATGCCAGCCTTGGCGATGCTGACGGTCTGCTGTTCCATGGCCTCGTGCATGGCCGAGCGGTCGTCCTTTTCCATCTTGTCGAACTCGTCGATACAGGCGATGCCCCTGTCGGCCAGGACCAGGGCACCTGCCTCAAGGCTCCAGCCGCCGTCGCCGAACTCGTCCTTTACCGCGGCGGCGGTAAGGCCGGCCGTGGACGTCCCCTTGCCGCTGGCATAGACCCCCCTGGGGGCCAGTTCCCTTGCCACGTACTGCAATATCTCCGATTTCCCTGTGGATGGGTCGCCCACCAGGATGATGTGGCTGTCCCCCCTCACCCTGCCCCCGTCCGGGAGCTCCAGGGGGGGTGAGGAGAACAGCTGGTACATGATGGCCTCCTTTATATCCTGGTAGCCGAGGATGTGGGGGGCGATGCTGTCCTTTATCATCTCATAGATTTCCGGGTCTTTCGAGAGGCGGATTATCTCGTCCACGTCCTCTCTGTCCAGGGAGACCTCCTCGAAGTCCGACTGCTGGACCTGGAAGGAGTTGGCCTCGATGAATATCTCAAATACGCGCAGCTTCTCTGACCCCACCTTCTTGCGCACGGCCCGCAGAATCCCTACTACCTCTATCCTGTCCCCCGGGGTTATCCTGCCGGTGAGGTCGTCCTCCAGGTAGATGGCGAGCTCCTTGGGGTGCTCCCCGCCCCTTAAGGCCTCCAGGGACTCCTGGATTTGAATCTTCTGGGAGTCGATGAACTTGGACTCGTCAATCAGGAGTTTGAAAGGCCCCTTTTTCTCGCAGGACTCGCAGAGGTAGGGCTCCTTCAGTTTCTCACCGTCCTGGGGTATCCTCATGATGTCCCCGCACCGCTGGCATTCGTAGGCACCCTCCACGAGCTTGGGCCTTACATCGGTGGCCTTCCTCACGATACCGGTAACCGAGAGCAAGATGCCCACGTCAGCCGACCGTATGTCCTTTATCATGTACCGGTGGGACTCGGGGATATCCGTGAACCTCACGTTGATTTTACCGCCCGGGGCGTCGGTGGCCGTCTCCATCTCGGAAACCGCCCTCTCCGCGGCCCGGATGGCGGTATCCGGGTCGGTGAGGACGCTGTCTGCTAGGGCGATATCGTATCTGTCCAGGTCATTGAAGTCCACATATAGGCTCTTTTTCTCGGGATACTCATGGACGATTCTGAGGATGTCCCTGTAATAATACCGCCTGAAAAACCCGTCAAATTTCGCCACCGCATCCTGGAAATCTATGGTCTCAATCGCTGCTTCCATTCCATCTCCCATCTTCCAATTTCACCCCAGGTATATAAGTGCTTCAGATAGCCCTCGAAGCCCTTCAACTCGAAGTGCGGTTCCATTGGAGTTTTGGATGTCCGGTCCGGGTACCATTTTCGCCTCCAGTGGAATCAAAGGGGTCTTCGGGTATAGATGGATGGTCCTAGAGACCACGGGAAAACTAATCCCCCTTCTTCCAGTCGAAAGGACATTCAGGGACCGGCCAGCCGTCATCCAGGGAACCCATGTTTCCGGTGGAGCTCAGTCCAGCTCCAGGTTGTAGACCCTCTCCACCCAGTTGATGTGGACATCCTCCAGTTCGGCATCGGTCAGCAGGCCGGAATCCAGGAGGTACCTGCTCACCCTGGGAACGCTCTTTGGTCCCACCACCGCCCCGGGCCGAGCCAGGTCATCGATATAATCGGATTCCAGGAGGAACCGCCGCCCCTCCTCCAGGGCCCTCACCACACCCTCTCTGGAGGCGACAAGCGACGGCATTATCCCGGTCTCCTCCCCTTCCCTGATGAAAGGCGGCGAATAGTGTTTGACCACCCTCTCGGGCTTCAACCCCGCCTTCCTGGCCATGGTGGCGAACTCGCCGAAGGCACCCCGCTCCAGGGCCTCGGTATGCAGCTGCACCGCGCAGTCCACATCGGCGGCCACCTCCATGGCAGAGGTCATGAGCCTGTTGGCAGCCTCGAGGACCTCGCCAGGCACACGGAAATGAGGCCGTCCCACCTCGCCGATGGCAGCGGCCTTTCCCTCCTCCACCCGGTCCCCGGCGGCCCTGAGTGCCCCCTCCCCCACTTCCACGGCGGACTCAACGCCCAGGTCCTCACAGAGCCGGACGAACTCGGCCGGATGCACCCCCAGGACCGGGAAGACCCGCACCCCCGTGGCCTCCTCCAGCTCTCCTGCAAGCTTGACGGTCTTGTCGAAAACCTGCTCGAAATCCTCAACGTCCCTGGCCCTGATACCCCAGTCCCCGGCCATCTTGTTCACGAGGAAGATGTGGCCACCCCCTGCTCTTTCGAACTTCTTCACCGCCCCCACCCCTTCGCCCCTGATGGGGTCGATGTGCATGTGGTTGTCGGTGAATCTCATCTATGTAACCTGGGGACCGGAATCCGTGCAGGCCTTCGGCACCTCTTCTATGGCCTCAATCCCGGCCCCATCTTCCTCAGGAGTTCCTGGAAATTCACCTCGGTCTGGATGCATCCGTCCTTGGTGAGGGAGACCCCCTGGACGATGCACTTCCCTCTGGAGAGACCGTGCATGGCCATGTTCAGGTCCTTGTGGCAGGCGACCCCGAGGGCGGCCTTGGGCCTAACCCGCTGGACAATCCTCTCCACAAAGGAGCCACCGGGCACGATGTAGAACCCGTACCCGAGGCGCTCGGCCTCCTTTTTGAGGTCCTTTATGATGCAGAGGCCGCACTCCTTGCAGGTGACCCCCACCGCAGAATCGAGGCGGGCCGGACACTTGATGTGCCTCAGGCACTGGGGCACCACCAGGATCCTGTCCTGGGGTTCGACCCTGGAGAACCTCTCCTGCGAGAGGCTGTTCCTGACCTCTATGCCCATCTGGTCCACGATGCGGTCGCTGAGGCCGAACATGCGGGCAACCCCCTTCACCTGGAGATAGAAGCTGTCCATGGTAAAAAGGAGCAGACGGGGCAGTATCAGCCGCTTCTTCTTGAGTAGGACGAGCCCCAGGATGATAGATGTAACCAGGAGTGACACGAATCCTACGAAGAGAACGATTGAGAGCTTGCCGATTAACTCGTAAAACATCTTCCTCCGGTGCAACTATGGAGGCTTTTCACTTAAAAATCTTTTCAACGCCCCGCCCTCTTCCGAGGGATTTATATGAAATCACTTACCAAGCTGGTGGGTGATGCAGATTGGTCCCTACAGATTCGACCGCATGGAGCTGGCCGGCTCCCTGGGCGACCTGGGCACCCTGGTCCCCCTATCTGTGGCCATGGTTGCCATCAACGGCCTCAACGCCACTGCCGTATTCCTCATGGTAGGCCTCTTCTACATCGGCGCCGGCCTCTACTTCCGCCTCCCGGTCCCGGTCCAGCCCCTCAAGGTTGTGGCCGCCCTCGCCATCGCATCCCAGATGGACGCCGCAACAATCGCCGCCTCCGGCCTGATCTTCGGCGTCTCCCTGCTCCTCCTTGCCCTCACCGGGATGATAGACCTCCTGGCCAGGTTCTTCACCCGCCCAATCGTCAGGGGCATCCAGCTGGGCCTGGGGTTCATCCTCATCGAGAAGGGGCTCATGTTCCTCACCTCCAAGGACCTCCTCCTCGAGCCGGGCCGGCGGCTCCCATCGGCGGTGGGGTCCATAACCATCTCCCCCAACCTCCTCCTGGGCATTGCCGGCATCGTTTTGGTCCTCTTCCTCCTCAACAACACCCGCTTCCCGGCGGCCATCGCCGTCATCCTATTCGGCATAGCTGCCAGCGGGGCCATGGGGTATCTGGGCGGTGCCGGCCCCTTCACCCTGGGTCTTGTGCCTCTCCACCTCTATACCCCAACTCCAGAGGTGCTCCTCAACGCCCTCTTCCTCCTTGTCCTGCCCCAGATTCCCCTGACCCTGGGCAACGCCGTCATAGCCACCTCGGAGACCGCCAGGAACCTCTTCAGTGAGAGGGAGGCAGCTAGGGTTACAAACCGCGCCCTGGCCGCCAGCATGGGTCTTGTCAACCTGGCCACCGGCGCAGTCGGCGGGATGCCCATGTGCCACGGGGCCGGGGGGCTGGCCGCCCACTACCGCTTCGGTGCAAGGACGGGCGGTTCAAACATCATCATCGGAGGCATATTCGTGGTCATCGCCCTCATCTTCGGGAAGATATCGGTCGCCATCCTGGGCCTCATACCCAATGCCGTCTTCGGTGTCCT
>JAADFM010000079.1 GCA_013152845.1 Methanobacteriota archaeon
TGCCGCCGTCGCCGAAGGACCTTTCCGTCACGGCATCGCTTACGTCTTCCAACCCTTCTTCCGCAATGGATATGCCGTAACCTGAAACCTCAAGCATCTCCCTGTCGCTTTCGCTGTCCCCTATGGCGGCGAAGTCGCGGACATCCAGTCCCATCATCCCGGCAACCTCCACTAGGGCCCGGCCTTTGTTCACGCCTCTCTTCTTTATATGGATGGCATACTTGGTGTCCACAAGCTCGACCCCGAAATCCCCGCCCAGGGCCTTTACAAGCTCCTGAACCGGGACATTCCGGTCAATGGCGATTTCCGTCTTCCTGAGCTCCCAATTGTCGAGCTTGCGGATGTCGAACCTCTCTTTTAGGTACTGGTATGCCCTCTCGGGCGCGCTGATGTCCCCCAGCAAGCGCACATCCCCTGACTGGATGTCCTTGATTATACCGCCGTTTTCGGCTATCACCGGACCCGAGGCACCGGTCATGACGGCCACTATCTCGGTGATGCAGAGGACGTTGCCGGTGGCCATAACCACCGGGACGCCCCTGGCCTCGATGCGCCGCAGGGCGTCCACCGCACCCAGGTGGAGCCTCCTCCTGTCATCTGTGAGGGTACCGTCGATATCCAGGGCCACCGCTCGAATCATATCAGTCTCTAATCCCTTCCTTAACCACTGAAAAGATGGCCTCTCCCTCCGGGAGATTGGGTGAATCGATGAGCCTTGCCACCCGCTTTCCCCCTTTGGACTTCCTGAGATATACCCGGAAGGTCGAGGAGTGGCCCACTATGTGCCCTCCTATCGGGGTGGTGGGGTCACCGAAGAAGAAGTCGGGCCTGGTCATGACCTGATTGGTCACGATGACGGCGATGTTGTGCACGTCGGATATCCGCTGGAGGGCGTGCATGTGGCGGTTGAGCTTCTGCTGCCGGTCTGCCAGCATCCCCCGGCCGGTGTAGTCTGACCTGAACTGGGATGTCAGGGAATCGACGGCAATCAACCCGACGTTTTTCTCTTTGATTATCTCCTCGGCCTTCTCCACCATGAGCATCTGGTGGTCGCTGTTGTAGGCCCTGGCCACGATGATGTTCTCCAGGACTTCATCGGGGTCAAGACCGCAGCCTTCGGCCATCTGGATGATCCGCTCCGGCCGGAACGTGCTCTCGGTATCCACATAAATTGCGGTCTTCCCCAGACCCCCCTGCTCCTCCGGGAGCTGGACGTTCACAGCGAGCTGGTGGCAGACCTGGGTCTTTCCAGAACCGTATTCGCCGAAGACCTCGGATATGGCCTGGGTCTCGATTCCGCCTCCCAGGAGCTCGTCGAAGACCCTGCTCCCGGTGGTAATCTTCTTCATGGTCTTGCGCCTCTCCAGGACCTGGGTCCCGGTCATGAACCCCATATCCGCATGCTCCCGTGCCTCGTGGATGATCCTCTTTGCGGTGCTCTCCCCGAAACCGCCCGCCTCCTTCAGGTCGGCCACGGTGGCCACGGCTATGGACTCCAGGGTCTTGAACCCTGCCTCCCTCAGCTTGTCTGCAGTCGCTGCCCCGACGCCGGGCAGTTCCTCAAGTTCCATCACTCGACCTCCTTTACAAGGGCTTTGGCTTCCTTGAGCATAATCTTTACCTCCTGCCTGGGGTCGGGGTTCGTGTCCAGCTCGTGGACCACCAGCTCGTCCCTTCCTGAGAACTCGCTGTGCCGGACGGTGACGGTGGCCACCACCTCCCGCCCCATGAGGACCTTCCTCCGCTCTTCAAGGAGGGCGGAGACATCCCCCTCCTGGGCCTGCTGGAGGGTTATCCCGGTCAGGACCTCTGCCATCTTGTCATAGAAGGCGGCCCCGGTCCCGTCGTCGATTACGCCGTTTATCACCATCCCCTTGGAGCCGTCTTTCCTGTCAAAGACCCTTATACTGTCGTAAATCTCCACAATGGCACCCCTGACCTCCGCCCGGTCACCTGCCTTCAACTCCGCCATCTTCCTGCGCCGGGCCTCTCCGTCCCAGTCGGGCACATCCCCTATCTCGGCATCTGTTTTCGGCACGAGCTTGCCGTGCCTTCCTATATGAATCTCCGGCTCCCCGAACCCGGCCTTCACATAGGCGTTTTTTGCCTTTACCACGTCACCCTCATTGACCTGCCCCTTCTCGACGAGGGCCACGTCCTCGTCCCACAGGACCAGCCGGGCCGTCCCGGTTTCATCTCCGACCCGCAGGTTCACCACCCTCCCGGGGTCCTGGCCCTCCCTCTCGAACTCCCTGATTTCATAGACCCGCAAGACCCTGCAGGTGACGTCCACCCCGCTTAGGCCTTCCTCCAGCTCACTGATGGTCTTCTCCCTTTCCCTCGGGGCTGGAACCGTCCCGGGGTCCACGTCCTCGGGGTTGGGAATCACCCTGGTCCTGCTCCCTATATGGAGCTCGGCCTCACCGTTCAGATTCTCCCTGGTGTAGCCGCCCCTTATCCTCAGGATGCTGTCCTCGGCAATCTCCCCGTTATCAATCATGGCCACCGCATCCCCCCAGAAGACCGTCCTGATGGTCCCGGTATCATCCCCCAGAATCAGGCTGCAGAGCCTCCCTTTTTCCCCGCCTTTCCTCTCGAACTCCTTGGGCGGGAAGATGCGCACCACCCTCCCGGTGATGTCCACGTTTTTCATCCCAGGGATGATGCTCTCCACCTTCAGTTCCCTGTGGACTGGGAGGTCCCTGAACAGGTTTATCCCCAGGCCGTTGGCCACCACATGGGCTGCGCCCTCGGGGGTTATAAGTCCCCCCAGTTCCTCCCTCTTCTCCTCGATAAGTTTCCTTATCTCATCCTCTGTCTTGCCGCTTTCAGAGGAAATCTTCGAGACGAGTTCATCAAGTTCCATTTTTCAACACCCAGTCGTACCTGGCGCTGCCGGGGTATATAAAGTGTGGCAGAGAGAGCCCCGGAAAAGTATTCCCACTATCCCTCATATCTGCAGTAGGCCTTCACGTCCTTCCTCCTGGAGCCGCACTTGTATCTGGTAACCCCGTCGCAGTAGCTCACAGGAATCGAGCACTCCTCGCACTTCTTGAAATCCACCTGGGCCATCGTATCTAGAGATAATGGCCGATGTTATCCTATTTAAATAATGTGATAAACCATATCACAAAACCTTTAAATTGGAAGAACAAGAGATACCATGTTAAGCATTTCGTTCTCTTTGAAGGAGGTTTGACAGATGACAAATGTAGCCATAAACGGATTCGGAAGAATAGGGAGGAACTTCTTCCGGGCCACCCTCAACGACGAAGAATTCCAGAAGAACTTCAAGATTGTTGCCGTAAACGACCTAACCGACGCCAGGACCCTGGCCCACCTCTTGAAATACGACTCCGTCCATGGCATCCTGGACAGGGATGTCACAGCCGGGGAGGGCTCCATCACCGTGGACGGCCAGAGTTTCAAGGTCCTCAGCGAGAGGGACCCTGCAAATCTCCCCTGGGAGGAGATGGGGGTGGACATCGTCCTGGAGTCCACGGGGTTCTTCAGGGACCGGGCGGGGGCAGGCAAGCACCTCCAGGCCGGGGCAAAGAAGGTCATCATCTCCGCCCCTGCAAAGGAGCCCGATTATACCATAGTCATGGGGGTCAACCACCAGGGATGCGACCGGGAGAGCCACTCCATCATCTCCAATGCGTCCTGCACCACCAACAGCATCGCCCCGGTCATAAGCGTCCTACACGAGACCTTCGGGGTGGAGCGTGGGCTTTTGACCACCGTCCATGCCTACACGGCCACCCAGAAGATCCTGGACGTCCAGGCCGGTGACCTGAGAAGGGCCAGGGCCGCTGCCATCAACATCATCCCCTCCTCCACCGGGGCCGCCAAGGCCATAGGTCTGGTCATCCCTGAGCTCAACGGGAAACTTGACGGCATGTCCATGCGGGTCCCCATCCCAGACGGCTCGGTTTCCGACCTGACCCTGGAGCTCAAAAAGGAGGTCACAAAAGAGGATGTCAACAGCGCCCTGAAGGAGGCTGCCGAAGGGAGGCTCAAGGGGATAATGGAGTACACCGAGTTGCCCCTGGTCTCCTCCGACATCGTGGGCAACCCCCATTCCGCCATCGTGGACGGCCAGAGCACCATGGTCATCGGGGGCAGGAGCAACTTCGTCAAGGTCCTGGCCTGGTACGACAACGAGTGGGGTTTCTCCAACAGGCTCGTTGACCTCATGAAATATCTGATGGGCTAGGACCCGTCCCAAGGTGTTCCGATGGAAAAGGACGTGGACGTAATCGTAATCGGGACTGGGGCAGGGGCAGACTTTGCCAGGGAAGTGGCCCGGAACAGGAAACTGAAGATCGCCCTCATCGAGATGGACCCAAAAAACAGCGGCGTCCGGGTCGGTGGCAAGTGCTTCTGGTACGGTTGCATCAAGGCCAAGGTCTTCGTGCGCAGGGTGGAGGAGGCCGTGGCAGGGGGCACCTCCCCCGAGGAGCTCGCCGGGGATATAAAGGAGCACCTAAACAGCGCCCCAAGCGTCCTCAGTGCAGGGCTGGAGAAGCTCCTGGAAGGCTACAGGAACATCGAACTCATCCGTGGAAGGGCGGTGCCCGTCCAGGTAGAGGGGAAGAAGGTAGTGGAGGTGGAGCAGAACGGGGGGAAGCTCACGGTCAAAGGGGACATCCTGGTCCTGGCCGAGGGCTCGGTGCCCCTGTCCTTCCCTGCCCTGAGGGCAGATAACACCGACAACATCGTGGACAGCAACGGCCTCTTCGCACTCCTGGAGAGGGGGGTCCTGCCCATGGACATAACCGGCGAGGGCGCCGGACCCATCGGCATGGAGTTCCTGGCATCCTTCCAGGCCCTGGGAGCCAAGATAAACGTGGTGGACTTCCTGCCGCGTGTCCTGCCCATGGAGGACGGGGAGGTCTCGGCGGCATTCGAGGAACACCTAAAGGCCAACGGGGCAAGCATCTTCACGGGCCACGGGGTGGTGGAGAATACCGTCGTGGAGCCCGGCAGGAGGGTCCGCGCCACCATCTCAAAGGACGACGAGAAAAAGGAAATCGAGAGCGACTACATCCTGGCCGCCCTGGGTACGGTCAGGAGGGACATGGAGCTCCTGGACCGGCTGGGGGTGGAGATGGCCCGCAGACCCGACGGCCGGCCGGTGGGGGTCCAGGTGGACGACGAGTTCCAGACCAACATCGACGGCCTCTACGTCCTGGGGGACCAGGTGGCCACCGCAAACGGCGTCCTCCAGCCCATGCTCAGGCACATGGGCACCGTGGGGGCAGAGGTGGCGGCCGAGAGCGTCCTGAGGAGGTACGAGGAATCAGAGGCAGCCAGGGAACTCCTGGAGGCCAGGGCGTCGGCATTCGGGTTCCATGAGGGCATGGGCCACATGGTCGCCGTGACCTTCTTCCCAGGCAGGGACGTGGGACACGTGGGGAGGACAAGGGAGGAGATGGAGAAGGAGGGGCGGGACTTCAGGGAGAAGAGATACTCCCTGGAGGGGTTCGAGGAGATGGACGCCCTCACCTGGGATAGGGACTGCTTCAAGATCATCGAGGACGGGGATGGGGGGCTTGCAGGGTTCCATTCCATCGGGCACTACTGCGGGGAGCTCACCTCCATGGCCCAGCTGGCGAGGAAAACCGGGATGAAGGCAGGGGAGTTTGTCTCGACCCTCAAGGGGGTGCTGGAGGCCGTGGAAGCCGTGAAAGCCGGGGGAGGGGCCGAGGACATCAGACTCGACGGGGAGCTGATACGCATCGGGGATGACCTGAAGTCCCTGAGGCAGAGGGCAGATGATGAAGGGAAGCGGCCCGGAGATATAATGGAGGTATTCGCCCCCTACGTCACCAACGGGCGCATCGTT
>JAADFM010000080.1 GCA_013152845.1 Methanobacteriota archaeon
AAGGACATCATGACCAAGGACCTCATGTTCACCAAGGACCCGAAGACCGGCAAGACCATAAAGGTCAAGATAGAGGACGAAAGGCGCACCGCCCAGGTCCTCACCGACGAGGAGATATTGAAGGTGGCAAGGCTGGGCAAGGAGGTGGAGGCCCACTACAACTTTCCCCAGGATATCGAGTGGGCGGTGGAGGGGTCTGACGTCTACCTCACCCAGTCCAGGCCCATAACGGTCTTCTATGACGACGAGAAGGAGGTGGAGCAGGAGGAGGGCACCAAGGAGGTCCTGGTCAAGGGCCTCGGGGCCGCCCCGGGGGTGGGCTCAGGGAAGGTGGCTGCCCTCTTCGACGTGGAGGAGCTGGACAAGGTCAAGGATGGGGACGTGCTCGTGACCAGCATGACCAACCCGGACATGGTGCCTGCCATGAGGCGGGCCTCGGCCATCGTCACCGACGAGGGTGGCATGACCTGCCACGCCGCCATCGTCTCCAGGGAACTGGGCATACCCTGCGTGGTGGGCACAGGCGACGGCACCAAGGTCCTCACCGACGGCATGGAGATTACAGTGGACGGCTCAAGGGGTGTTGTCTATGCCGGGCTGACAAAGGTGGAGAAGAAGGAGGAGGAGGCACCGGCGGTGGCCGCATCCAAGATAGTGACCGCCACCGAGATAAAGGCCAATATCAGCATGCCCGAGATC
The DNA here is from genome assembly GCA_013152845.1 of Methanobacteriota archaeon. Classification (GTDB taxonomy): domain Archaea; phylum Hydrothermarchaeota; class Hydrothermarchaeia; order Hydrothermarchaeales; family JAADFM01; genus JAADFM01. The sequence goes on from JAADFM010000080.1 coordinate 700, forward strand.
GCCGGTAGGGTGGCCCCCCTGGCCGACGGGGTGGGGCTCCTGCGGGTGGAGCACATGATACTGGGTATCGGCAAGCACCCGATAAAGTTCATAAAGGACGGGGAGGAGGAGGAGCTGATAAAGAGCATCGCAGAGGGCGTGGGCACGGTGGCCAAGGCCTTCTATCCGAAGCCGGTCTGGTACCGCTCCCTGGATGCTCCAACCGACGAGTTCCGGACCCTCAAGGGTGGCGACGACGAGCCGGTGGAGCACAACCCCATGCTGGGCTGGCGGGGCATACGCAGGGGCCTGGACCAGCCCGACCTCCTGCGGACGGAGTTCAAGGCCATAAGGAAGCTCATTGACGAGGGGTACAACAATATCGGTGTCATGATCCCCTTGGTCCAGCACCCAGACGAGCTCCGGCGGGCCAAGGAGATTGCAAGGGAGGCGGGTATCGAGCCCCACAAGGACCTGAAGTTCGGCATCATGGTGGAGACCCCTGCTGCGGCCCTGGCCATCGAGGAGTTCATAGAGGAGGGCCTGGATTTCATATCCTTCGGGACCAACGACCTGACCCAGTACACACTGGCGGTGGACCGCAACAACGAGCGGGTGGCCAGCCTCTATACCGAGAAGCACCCCGCAGTCCTCAAACTCATCGAGATGGCCATAAAGGCCTGCCGGAAGGCAGGGGTGCAGACCTCCATCTGCGGCCAGGCGGGCTCTGACCCGGAGGTGGCGGCCAAACTGGTGGAGTACGGCATCACCAGCATCAGCGCCAACCCGGACGCGGTGGAGACCATAAGGGAGATGGTTGCGCGGACCGAGATGAGATTGCTTTTGGATAAAGCGAGGGAGTAAAAGGATATAAATCCTCAAAACACATAACCCCCCATGGACGAGAAGGGCCTTTCCGAGGAGGAGGTACTGGGCATCCTGGAGGAGGCCAGGGCAAGGGACCTGAAGTACCGGGACGGCCGGATTTTGAGCTCCATGTGCACCGCCCCTCACCCTGTGGCTCTCAAGGCCCACGAGATGTTCTTCGAGACCAACCTGGGGGACGCCGGCCTGTTCCCCGGGACCCGGGAGCTGGAGAGGGAGGCCGTGGTCATGCTGGGGTCCCTCCTGGGCAACCCCTCGGCGGCCGGCTTCATCGTCTCTGGGGGCACCGAGGCCAACCTCACGGCCCTCTGGGCTGCCCGCAACGCCGCCGGCAAGGACAAACCCGAGGTCATCCTCCCGGATACCGCCCACTTCTCCTTCCAGAAGGCCTGCGATACCCTGGGCCTTGAGGCGGTCAGGATACCTGTCAGGGAGGACCGCACCGTGGACACCGGGCTGGTGGAGGAGGCGGTGGGGGATAACACGGCCGCCATCGTGGGCATCGCCGGCAGCACCGAGTACGGCATCGTGGACGACATCCCGGCCCTCTCTGAAATCGCCCTGGAGAACTCGGTCTGCCTCCACGTGGATGCGGCCTTCGGGGGCTTCGTCCTGCCCTTCCTGGAGGAGCTGGGATACGGCTCCTGGCCTTTCGATTTCTCCCTGCCCGGGGTCTCTTCCATCACCGTGGACCCCCACAAGATGGGCCTTTCGGCCATACCTTCGGGGGGCATCCTCTTCCGGGACCCCGGCATCCTGGAGCGCATCGAGACCGAGTCGCCATACCTCACCGAGAAGCGCCAGCATACCCTACTGGGGACCCGCAGCGGTGCGGCGGCGGCGGCCACCTTCGCGGTCATGAAGGCCATGGGCAGGCAGGGATACCGGGAGACGGTGCGCCACTGCATGGAGCTGACCCTGAAACTCTACCGGGGGATGGAGGCGATGGGTATCGAGGTCTTTTACCCAACGACCAACATCCTGGTCTTCGACCACCGGGAGCGGGACAGGATAGCCGGCGAGCTCTCGAGGAGGGGATGGGTGGTCTCCCGCACGAGGCAGGGGGAGGTCCGCCTGGTCATCATGCCCCATGTGGGAAAGGAGGACGTTGAGCGGTTCCTGGATGACCTGGAAGGGGTATTGTGATGTACGATTTCGAACTCCCTAGGGTCGTGGATACCATAAAAAGAGAGGGCTACACCCGGGTGGCGCTCCAGTTCCCGGAGGGGCTGGCCGATTACGCCGCCGGGCTGGCCGGGGAGATAGAAAGGGAAACGGGGGCCGAGGTCATCATCGCCGCCGACCCCTGCTACGGGGCCTGCGACCCGGCGGATGTGGCCATGAAGGCCCTCGGGGTGGAGTGCCTGTTCCACTTCGGCCACTCCCCCATCCTGAAAAAGACCGCCATCCCGGTGGAGTACGTGGAGGTCAGGATGGATGCCGACCCCGTCCCCCTCCTGGAGGAGCACCTGGAGCTACTGTGCAGGAGGGTGGGGCTTTTCACAACTGTCCAGCACGTACACCTCCTCGATGAGGTGAGGACCTTCCTGGAGGGGAGGGGGTTCGAGGTTGCCATAGGCCCACCCGGGGGCAGGGCCGTCCATCCCGGGCAGGTCCTGGGCTGCTCATTCAGGACGGCCGTATCAGTTGCCGGGGAGGTGGACTGCTACCTGTATCTTGGAAGCGGGGACTTCCATCCCCTCGGGGTGGCCCTTGCCAGCCGCAGGCCGGTCTTTGCCCTGGACATCGCCTCGGGGGAGCTCAGGGACATGGCACCCCTGGCGGAGAGGACCCTGAAGCAGAGGTACGCCCGCATGGCCAGGGCGGTGGATGCAGGGACATTCGGCATCATCGTGGGCCAGAAGCGGGGACAGAAGAGGCTGAAGCTGGCCTTGGAGCTCAAAGAGAAGATTGAGGGGAGGGGCAGGGAGGCATGTCTTATAAGCGCCGACCTCATAACCCCCGAGACCCTCATGCCCTTCCGCAGGCTGGACTGTCTGGTCAACACGGCCTGCCCGAGGATTACCATAGACGATGCGCAGAGGTACAGACAGCCCCTGCTGAGCCCCCAGGAGCTGGAGATGGTCCTGGGCGAGAGGGACTGGGAGGACTACAGTATGGACGAGTTCTAGTATGGGGATTAGCACAGCCTGAGAATCTTCCTTAGATACTCGTCCATCTTCTCCTTCTTCTTGGGCGGGAGCTTGAACAGGTCGGTTGCGGTTATGACCCCTTTCAGGATTCCCCCCTCCATGACCCCGAGGACCCGCACACCCATCTCTGCCATGAGCTTGGCGGCCTCTTCCGCGGCGTCGTCCGGCCCGATCAGGTGGATGGGCGTGCTCATGATATCCGAGACCCGCACCATCTTTGAGTTCTCAGCCCGCAGGATGACCTTCATCAGGTCCGAGACGGTCACCACACCCACGGGGTTTCCCCTGTCCATGACCACCACGCTGGAGATATCCCTCTGCTTCATGGTGGAGGCGACCTCGTGGGCGGTGAAATCGGTGGCCACGGTGATGGGGGG
>JAADFM010000081.1 GCA_013152845.1 Methanobacteriota archaeon
CTCTTTTAGTCCGGCTGGAACGCTATAAACCAAGTGCCCTTCTTTTCCAATACCTGGATAAACATATCCTCCGGAGTACATGTCCGAGCTCTCATCTAAATAAAATCTACTGGGGGTATCTGCTACAACCCCTCGGTAAAACAATGAAAAATCATTAGGTAGCCAAGTAGGAGTATCACCAATATTTCTTGCTTCCACATGAACCCAAAGACCTTTAGCACCTTCCATAGGGCTCCATACCCCCCATTCAGGTGCAAATCCCCACGCAGTAACACGGAACGAAATATCACCAACATCTATCGTTCCATTAAGGGATATAGGGATATCTCTTCAGCCCTAGCGAGTTCTTTGGTTCTTTCTTTAAGCATCATTTCTTCAGGGGACTCTAAACATCCTAGGGTGAGAATTAAAAGCCCAATAATTAGAATTATTATACTTTCTTTTAGAAAATTCCTCCCTTTTTCCTCATCTGTGGCTGTGTTTTTGTGTTCCAGATGGGGATTTTGCCCGTATTCCCATGCTATCATGGAAATCCTCCCGGTTGTAGATTAAAACATTCACCCTATAAAAATATTTTTTGATTTACCCATGTGAACCTTTAAATACATCAAAAAGGAGTTAAAGTCATGGAAACCGCATCCAGACGGTTCAAGGTAAACGTCACTGGCAGGGTCCAGGATATTGGTTTCAGGGACTTTGCGGAAAAACTGGCGAATTTCCTGGGCCTTAAAGGTTATATCTTCAATGACCTTGATGGCTCGGTAAAGATGGTCCTTGAAGGGGATACCTCATCAATAGATTCCTTTTTGGAGGACATTGAAACCAAATCAAAGAATATCGGGGTTGAACTCATACACCTTGAGAAGCATGAGGTTTCGACGGATTTCTATCTCCCTCCAAAGTTCATCAAGATTCCCTCAACCGAGTATGAAGAACTCGGAAGAAAACTTGATAAGGGTATCGGACTACTGAGGGACATAAAAGGGGATACTTCCACCCTACACGACATAAAAAATATTCTTAAAGATATCGCAGAAAAGACATAACGGCGAGTCTATAACCGTAGGAATCCCTCCATGAGCCGGCGGCCGCGGCGGTTGAGGTCCTCGATGTATCTCCGGGTGTCGGCCGCGATTTTCCCTGTGTCGATTCTCTCGTCCTCCACCTCATCATCGTACTGCGATATCCAGTCCTCTATCATCTCCTTGGTAATCTCCAGGTGGAACTGGAGGGCATAGGCCTTTCCATAGCGGAAGGCCTGGTGGTAGAGGTCGTCCCTGGCCAGGAGGGTGGCCCCGTCCGGGAGCTCGAAGGTGTCCCCGTGCCACTGGAAGACCTTTAGTTCGCCGGGGAAGCCGGAGAACAGGGGGTCCTCCCCGGCCCGCCCGGTCATGCGCAGGGGGTACCACCCTATCTGCTTCTTCTTGCCCTTGTAGACCCGTGCACCCAGGGCCTTGGCGATGAGCTGGGCCCCCAGGCATATGCCCAGGGTCGGGATTTCCCTCTGGACGGCCTCGAGTATCAGGTTGTCCTCCTCGAGCAGGAAGGGGTACTCGTCCTCCTGGTAGACGTTCATGGGCCCGCCCAGGATGACCAGGCCCGTGTAGCCGTCCATGTCCTCCGGTGGCTCCTCCTTGAAGAGGCGGCAGTAGCGGTAGGGGACGCCCCTCCCTTTGAGGACATCCTCGAAGATGCCCAGGGGCTCGCAGGCTTCGTGCTGGAGGACCAGAATCATACTGACCTTTATGAGCACGATGGAATAAAATATTTAACCCCCGGGGTCCAACCTCTCCCCATGGAAGAAAAAGCCCTGGAAGTGTTAAAGGAGCAGTTTGAAAAGGAGCCCTATGCCCGAAAGTTCGGCATCAGGCTCATCGACATCAAGGACGGGTACGCCCTGGTGGAGATGGAGGTCACATCAGAGATGAACAACATCTTCGGCATGGCCCACGGGGGGGCCGTCTTCTCCTTAATCGACGCCGCCTTCGAGCTGGCCGGCAACTCCGGGGGCATCGTCAGCGTGGCCTTGAGCATGAACCTGGCCTACACCTACCCCGCCAAGGCCGGCGACGTCCTCAGGGCCGAGGCTAGGGAGACCAACTCCACCAGGAAGACCGGTCTCTATGACATCAAGGTCACAAACCAGGACGGCCGCATGGTGGCCTCCTGCCAGGCCCTGGTCTACCGCAAGGGCCAGCCCCTGCCGTGGCTTGAAGGATAGAGATTGGAGTCCGGAGGTTGTAAAGAAGTAACCTATTCGGAAAGAGGGAGGACAGAGCAAGAATCTGCTATTCAGGCAGGACCTCCTTTTCGATGTTTATAGCATCAAGCCCTTCTCTCTTTGCTACGTCAATCAACCTCTGGTCGCCGCTCAATAAGTACTCGCAGGAATTTAATAGGGCGGAGATTATCTGGAGGGCATCGGCAGCATAGATACCGTGCTTTATAATCAGCCCCCAGGATGAGGACAGGAGATTGGGGTCCAGATATTCGATGGTCAGATTTTTCTGGGTCAGCAGTTTTTCTGTTTCGCTGAACATGGCGCTTAGGGCGTTCTGGAATTCTTTTTCAGATATCTCCCCCCGGTTTTTATACTTGTCCAGCACACCGATAAATTCCCCGACGTTCCAGAGGGACATCACAATTTCTGCCTCGCCCTTGTTTGTTTTTTCATAGAGGCGGTCTATGACCTCACTCCCTTTCTCCTGAACATATCTCTTTACAAGAGCGCTCGTATCCAGATAGAACCTCAAGTCCCCCGCATCTCCCTCAAGACCGTGGCGCTGGAAAGCTTAACCTCTGGCCTCCCTTTCAGATATCCTTTCAAATCGAATCCCTTTGTAATTATACCCTCCCGTAAGGCAAACATCTTCAATACCTTTGCCATCTCTTCCATTTTATCCGGGACTTTCTCAATTCCCTTCGGGGTCTTCCTGGACAGATCTTCACTCATGCCTATAACTCGGACTCGTAACTACTTAAAAGTTGGGTATTGGGGGAAATTTCCGTGACTAAAAATAGAAAAGGGGAGCGGCGCCCCCTGCTCATTTTCCGTTGGCCTGGCCGATGGCCTGCGGGCCCCGCTCCCGGGTCCTGACGCGCACCACATCCTCTACCGGCAGGACGAATATCTTTCCGTCGCCCATCCTGCCTGTGGCCGCCGCATCGCAGATGAGGTCGATGACCTGTTCCACCTCGTCATCGTCCACCAGGACCTCCAGCTTCAGCTTGGGCAGGAACTCCACCCGGTACTCGCCGGCACGCCACTGGAGGGCGATACCCTTCTGGCGCCCCCGGCCCTCCACCTGGATGGAGGTCATCCCGGGAAATCCCTTCCCGTCCAGGGCCTTCCTCACCGCATCGAGTTTTTCCGGCCGGATTATGGCTTCTATCTTCTTCATCTTCATCACCTCACGCATAGGCCCTCTCGCCGTGGAGGGCCATGTCCAGGCCGACGGCCTCCTCGTCCTCGCTCACCCTCAAGCCCACGGTCGCATCCACCGCCTTGGCGATGAGCAGGGTGGCCACGAAGGCGTAGGCGTAGGTGGCTGCCACACCAACGACCTGGACCGCCAGCTGGGATGCGTTCCCGGCCAGGAGCCCGGTGGCCCCGATGCTGGCGAAGATACCTGTGGCCACCGCACCCCATGTCCCGCCTATGCCGTGGACCGCCAGGACGTCCAGGGACTCGTCGATGCCCCGGCCCACCCTGAAGAGGAGGGCGTAGTAGCAGACCAGCCCGGCACCGGCGCCGATGGCCAGGGAGGCCATGGGGGTCACGAAACCCGCCGCCGGTGTGATGGCCACAAGACCTGCTACAGCCCCGGTGGCGATACCCAGCACCGAGGGCGCCTTATCCTTCCAGCTCAGGAGCATCCAGGTCAATGCCGCCGCAGCAGCGGCCGTGTTGGTGGTCACAAATGCGTTGGCCGCCAGGCCGTCAGCCGCCAGGGCCGAGCCTGCATTGAACCCGAACCACCCGAACCACAGCAGGGCGGTGCCTATCACCGTCATGGGTATGTTGTGGGGCTCCATGGGGTCCCGGCCGAAGCCCG
>JAADFM010000082.1 GCA_013152845.1 Methanobacteriota archaeon
CAGGGCACGATGTTCTCGGGCTGGAGCATCTTCAGCACGTCCCGGTGGTCCTCCCTTGAGGCATGGCCCGAGACGTGGCAGCCCTCGAATATCCTGGCCCCCTGCATCCGGAGTTTCGTCTCCAGGGTGTACTTGTTGGCCTGGTTGATGGGGTTGGGGATGGTATAGGACGAGAATATCATCTGGTCGTCCTTCTCGATGCGGTAGGGCATCTTCCCGTTGGCTATCTTGGACAGGAGGGCGTCGGGCTCCCCCTGGTGTCCTGTGACCACCGGGAGGTACTTCTCCTTGCCCTCCTTGACCACCCTGGCGAGGGCCTTGCGGATGGCCCGCTGGTCCCCGTAGGCCCGGGTTCCCTCCGGCAGGTCCAGGAGGCCCAGCCTCTCGGCGATGGATGAGTACTTCTCCATGGAGCGGCCAAGGAGCACCGGGATGAGGCCCATGCTGGATGCCATCTCCACGATGCTGGTCAGCCGGGCTATCTGGGATGAGAAGGTGGTGATGAGGGCCCCCTTGTCGGGGTCCAGCTTCAGGATGTTGTCCTCCACCAGCTTCTTGGCCACCTCCTCCGACGGCGTCCGCCCCGGCTCGGCGACCCTCAGGGTCTCCACGATGAAGGCCTTGACCCCCTCGGAACCCAGCGCCTTCAGCCGCTTGTAGTCCGGCTTCTTGCCGATGACCGGGGAATCGTCCAGCTTGAAGTCGTTGCCGTAGACCAGGGTCCCCTCCTTGGTATGGAGGGCGCACATGGAGGAGTGGGGGATGGAATGGGTCATGCGCACGAACTCCACGGACATGTGCCTGGAGATGTCCAGGGTCTCCCCCTGCTCGAGCGTCACCATCTGGTTCTTCAGTTTCCCCCTGTACCTCTGCTCGGCCTTTACCAGCTCCATGGTGAAGGGCGTGCCGATGATGGGTGCGTTGTACTTCTCCGCCAGGTAGGGCACCGCACCGATGTGGTCCAGGTGCCCGTGGGAGAGGACGATGGCCTTGACCTTGCCCTCCACCACGGAATCGTCGGGCACGATACCCCTTTTTATGAGTTCGTCTTCCCCGAGTTTGGAGATGTCCGTGTCCTCGTGAATCATGACCCGGTCCAGGCGGATGCCCATGTCGATGATGACGGACTCGTCCCCTGACTTCACCAGGGTCATGTTCCTTCCTACTTCTTCATAACCTCCCACTGCTATAATCTTCAAATTACTGTCCTCCTATCTTCTGTTTGCATAAGTATTACAATCGATGCCCCGCAGCGTGAGCCACTGCAGGGTCTTCCCCCCGATGATTACATCACATCTATCCAGCTCGTCGACCGTGCCGGCCCCGGCCAGGAACATGGCTATCCTGAGCTCATCTGCCATCCGTTCCAGCCCAGCCAGGACCTCCCCGGCCCCCTTGACGGCCTTCTCCAGGAGGGGCAGGGCCACCCCGCATGCCGAAGCCCCCAGGGCCAGGGCCTTGGCCATGTGGATGCCGGTGCGGATGCCCCCGCTGGCTATGACGAAGAGGTCCGCCGCCCGGGCGCACTCCACAACCGAGACGGCGGTGGGTATGCCCCAGTCCCGGAAGGCCGCCCCGTGCCGGTTGCCCTCCCGGTAGGACTCCACCGCAGAGAAGGATGTGCCTCCAAGGCCGGCGGTGTCTATGGCCGAAAACCCCAGTTCCTGGAAGCGCCCGGCCTCCTCCCTGGCGATACCCGCCCCGGTCTCCTTGGCAATCAGGGGGAGTTTGAGCCCTTTGAGCTCCTCCAGGGCGTCATAATCCGAAAAATCCGTGTCCCCCTCCACCTGCACCGCCTCCTGTAGGGGGTTGAAGTGGACCGCCAGGGCGTCGGCGTCAATCATCTCCACGGCCCTCTCGGCCTCCTCGATACCGTAATCCTTGACGAACTGGACCGCCCCCAGGTTGGCCACCAGGAAGGCGTCCGGGGCCTCATCCCTCACGATGGAATAGGTGTCCTCCAGGGCGGGGTCCTTTATGGCCGCCCTCTGGCTGCCCACCCCCATGGGGATGCCGAACTCCTGGGCGGCCCGGGCCAGGTTGGCGTTGACCTCCTTGGCGAGCTTGCGCTCCCCGCCGGTCATCCCGGATATCATAAAGGGGGCGGCGACCCTGCGTCCCAGGAACTCCGCCTCCAGGGATACCTCCGCCATGTCGAGGCCGGGAAAGGCCCTGTGGACGAGGGTTACGTCCTCGAATCCCGTGCTCCGGGCGGACTCCACCCTCTCTTTCAGGCAGATGTTGATGTGGTCAAGCTTGCGGTCTTCGATCATCTAAAAAACTCCCTCGTAGTTCCCAGGGGCTATCCAAGTCCCTTTCACCGCCTCCCCTAATAAAGCTTTCTTAAGTCTGCCCGGCACGGCGGCATTGACTATCTGGGACCCGTGGCCTTCGTGTGCCAGGGCCGCAAGCTCCAGGACCTTGCCTTTCATGCCCCCGGTGACATCGTTGTCCAGGGCCCCAAGGTTATCCAGGAGATGCGGCAGGTTCCCGGGGTTGACCTCCTCCACCAGGCTGCCCTCTCCCCTCTTGGGGTCGCCGGTGAAGACCCCGTCAACGTCCACACCCAGGATTATCCTCTCTGGGCCGAGGACACCGGCCAGGCGGGCGATTATCCGGTCCCCGGAGAGGATGCAGAACCCCAGTTTATCATCCACCACCACGTCCCCGTAGAGGACCGGGATGATGCCGAGTTTCAGGAACCCCTCAAGCCCTGCGGTCTCGAAGCGGTCTATCTCCCTGCCCCGGCAGGTGATGCAGGCCGAGGGCTGGAGCCCCACCGCACGGAGGCCGGCACCCAGAAGGGCGTCCACCACCGCCCGGTTGAACTCCTCCATGGCGGCCCTGGTCCTGACCACGCCCTCCAGCTGCCTTTCATCCTTGAACCCATCCTGTAGGGCGTATCTCTTGGCCAGTGGGTGGCCGAAGGAGCCCCCGCCGTGAACGATGATTATCTCCCCTCTTGCCCCTTCCTTTATCTCTCCCGCGACCCGTTCGAGGACGTCCTCCTTCAGGGAGAACTCCTCCTCCTTGTCCGTCAGGAGGCCCCCGCCGAGTTTGAGGATAATCATGGTTCCACCCTCGCCCCCTCGCTTCCCCCGGAGGTCTTCAGCACCCGGCACCCGCAGGCCCGGATGGCCTCAGCCACGGCGTCCTGGCTGCCCGGGGCATAGGCGATCATGCAGCCCCCGCCTCCGGCCCCGGTGAGTTTGGCGCCCCCGGCCCCGGCCTTCCGGGCGGCGTGGACCAGCTCCGAGAGCTTCTCGTTTCCCACCCCCAGGGCCTCCAGGAGCCCGTGGTTGATGTCCATGAGGACGCCCAGGTCCCTGCCGTCGGCAAGGCAGTCCCTGGCCTTCCGGGTTATCTCCCCGATGGCCTTGAGCACCGGGTCCACTATCTCGGGGTACGCCTCCCTCCGCCTGCGCACGCCGTCCACCAGGGCCTTGGTGGAGCGCTGGATGCCGGTGCAGCCCACCACCAGGGGCAGGGACGCATCAAGGGCCTCGAAGCCCTCACCCGGCTGGATGAACCGGGTCCCCCCGAAGGCCGCCATAGCGGTATCGGTGGGGGAGGCCGCCCCCTGGACCTCAAGCTCCACCCGGTGGCCGAGGTCTGCCAGGGTCCCGGCGTCTATGTCCTTCCCCAGCAGCCTCCCCACGGCCAGGATGGTGGCAACCGAGACCGCAGCCGATGTCCCCAGGCCCGAGGCCACAGGGAGTTCGGAGTCGATGGAAATCCTGAGACCGGTTTTATCACCGGCGTGCTCGAAGGCCACATGGACCGCCTTCCTGACGTACCTGAAGGGCTCCTCCGGGGAGGGGTCTTGCCTGTCGTCCACAGGGAATGACGTCCTGGACCCCAGGGCCTCTGATTCCACCTCCACGGCATCCCCGGCCGTCCTTTCAACCCGCACATAGACCCGGCGGTCGATGGCCGAGGCCAGGGCAGGCTCGCCGTAGACCACTGCATGCTCCCCGAAGAGGATGACCTTCCCCGAGACTGTTAGCATGATGTTCCCTTTCAAGAAGATTAAACTTAAAGTTTGTTATTTCCGAAACACTATCCCCGCGTAGGCCACCACCTGCCGCAGGTCCCCGGTCACGTCCCCGGAGGTCCCGTATTTGAGGAGCTCCGCTCTCGTGGCACCCATCTCCCTGGCCGTTTCGATGGCAGTGGCGATGGGCCCGAAGCCGCAGATGGAAAGGTCGTGCCTGTAGACCGTCTCCACGAAGCCCTTGGCATCCATATCCAGGATCCTCTCCAGGGCCATCCCGTCCTTTGCCTTTGCCGACTCCTGGGACTCGTAGTGGGTGAAATCGCTTGAGGCCAGGATGAGGACGTCATCCAGTTTCGACAGGCATCCGGCTATCTCCCGGGCGGTATCCAGGTCCTGGAGGGAGATGTTCAGGGGTACGAACCTGAAATCCCCGTAGATGTACTGGAGGAAGGGCAGCTGGACCTCGATGGAATGTTCGCCCACGTGGGCCTCCTCGTCGTGGTCGATGAGATCGCAGTTCCTCCACAGCGCCTCAGCCACCTCCCGGTCCACCTCTACGGTCCCCAGGGGTGTGACCCAGTCCTCTGTCGAAACCGCTATGAAGCTGCCCATCCTGCGGTGGTTGAAACCAAGAATCACTACCGTCCGGGGTTTCCTCTGGCCTGCCAGGAGGGCGTAGACATGTGCCGCCTCGTACCCGGAGTAGACGTAACCTGCGTGGGGCACCACGGCGGCAAGGACGTCCCTTTCCCCATCCCCCTTCTCGGGCAGCCCTCCCGGCCCCAGGGGGTGGGTGAAACACGCCTCGATCTGGCTAATCAGTTCCTCTTTGCTGGCAGGATAGAACATCCCGGCGACTGCAGGATACCGCATATCTTTCCCCGCCCCTGATATTGGTCTTCAAGGAGTA
>JAADFM010000083.1 GCA_013152845.1 Methanobacteriota archaeon
TCGACTCCTCCCTCCCGGAAGTCGCAGAAGGCCCCGGTGCCCCCGGCCTTCATCCCCTCCATGGCGTCCCGCATCCCGGCCGGGACCTGCTCCTTTCGCTCCTCCAGGACCCGGAACTTGATGCCTCCCCTCCCCACCCGCTTCTCGATTCCCTCGTAGGCCCCCAGGTCCCGGGCCACCGCATCCCCCAGGTGGGTGTGGGCGTTGGTGAAAGAAGGGCAGAGGATGGCGCCCTTGAGGTCTGCGGCACCCTTATACGGGCAGCGGCCCTCCCCGATCTCGGTGATGATGCCGTCCTCGACGACCAGGTAGCCCTCCACGGCCTCGAAGTCATGGCCGGTGAGGATGGTTGCTTCTTTAAGGATGGTTTTCATGGTCAAAACCCCGCATTATTGATTGGGTCACAAATGGGTCATTTAATGGGTCATTTTTTAAGGACATAGTAGATCCCCCTGCCTTTTCTTCCCACCTGTTCAAGGACGTTTTTATCAACCATCTCCTGGAGGTCCCGCTTTGCAGTAGCCTGGCTGACCTTGCAGAGTTGTTGGTATTCCTTGTTGGTAATCTTTCCCTTTCGTAAGACGTACTCCACGGCGGCCTCCTGGCGCTTCTTCAATCCCAGGGCCCTTATTTTTTCCCGCACCATGTCCCTCCTTATGGCATGTTCACCCTTCTCCTGGACCTCCACCAGTTGGGTCTTTAACCCTTCGGTAAAGTACTCCAGCCATCCCGTCATGTCCATGCTGCTGTCCCTTACCGACTGGATGGCCCTGTAGTAGGCCGGGCGGTCCCTGTCGTAGTACTCTGAGAGGGTGAAGAGGCGCTTGAAGTCATACCCAGTTTTGTAAAGGATGAGGGTGGAGAGGAGCCTTGCGGTCCTGCCGTTGCCGTCCAGGAAAGGGTGGATGTGGACGAACTGGAACTGGGCAATACCTGCCAGGAGAATGGGGGAGATATCCCTTTGCCGGTTTATCCATTCCAGAAGCTCCTCCATCATATCCGGGACGAAAACGGCAGCCGGGGGCGTGTAAACAATCTCCCCTGTTGCAGAATTGATTATATAGTTCTGGATTTTCCTGTATTTTCCTGGAGAATACTCTCCTCCTCTTACATCCTTGACCAGTATCCGATGTATCTCTTTTATCAGCTCCTCAGTTATGGGGTCTTCCCTGCCGAGATACTGGGCCACAAACGCCAGGGCCTCCCGGTAGTTTTTGACTTCGGTTTCATCTTTTTCCCTGACGCCGGCGACCTTCTCTCCGGCCAGGATCTTCTCGGCCTGCTCCAGGGTCAGCTCCGTACCTTCGATGTGGGTTGAGTAGTGGGATTCTATGACCGCGGCGCGGCCCTGCATCTCCTCCAGCCACTCCTCCCTGAGCCGGGCGCCTTCCAAAAAACCCCGGACGCGCTCTATCTCGGCTAGATTCTTGGCGATTCGGTCAGTTATCCGGTATTGTGGCTTGAAAGTCATTTCATTTCTCACACCCGCACGGGCGTCTCCCGCAGTATGGGCACCGCCCCGGATACTTCTCCTCCAGGGCCGCCTCCACGTCAATCCCCAGGACGTTGGCCAGGGAGCAGGTCCAGGCGATGATGTCCGCCACCTCTTCCCGAATTCCGGCCTCGTCTCCCCTGCGCATGGCCTCCGAGAGCTCCCCCACCTCTTCCACCAGCCACAGTAGGGTGGCCTCCCTTCCCCTGGCGCGGTCCCTCTCTCCATAGAGCTCCTCCATCAGACCCTGGAAATCCCTGACCTCCATGGTCCTGTATTGGACGCCGGCCATGATAAATCTTTTCTGGTCTTCTCACCCCTCCGGGCATATGGACCTGGCCTCCCTGACCATGGCCGAAAGCCTCTTTTTGGAGACCTTCGTCCTGGCCCTGAGCTCGGAGATGTCCTCCACGAGGAGGTCCTTGACCAGCATCAGCCCGGCCTCGGAGAAGGCCTCAACGGTCCCGTTGTCGATGGTCCTCAGGACGGTGATTGGGTAGAGCTTCCTCTTGTCGATGAGGGTCTCCAGCCCCCGGCCCGGGGGGTATCCCCAGCAGAGGAGCTTGATCCCCATGCACTCCGCATAGGTCCTGGCATCCCTGGAGGCCTTGGTGTTGCACCCCAGCCAGACCTCGTGGAAGCCGTGGCCGTTGTGGTTGAGGTCCAGGAACCGGGCATAGGTGTAGAGGGCCTCCTTCAGGTCGATATAGGTCCCGGAGGCGTTGCGGAACTTGGCCTCGATGAGGAAGCGCTTCCCGTCCTTTTCGGCGATGATGTCTATCTCGTGGGTCACACAGCGGCCCTTCAGGTGGGTCCTCAGCTCTGTCCTGTACCCGTACTCCTCCAGTATCCGGGAGAGGTATGTCTCGAAGGGGAACCCCGCCGGGCCCAGGCGCATGATGGCCTGCTTGAGGCTGAAGCACGACGATGCCCGGGGCTGGTACTGGTCCAGGAGCTCCAGGACCCGCTGGTAGAGCTTCTTCGTGGGTATCCCGTCATAGACCTCCCTTCTGACCTGGGTCATGACATAGCGTACCGCGTCCTTGGTAGCTCCGGAGCGGTAGAGGGTCCTCTCGAGTTTTTTGGGATTGAACTTCTCCCGTTTCCCGGTGGCCTTTATGACGTACACAGGGGGAGGTTATTAATCAAAACTAATATATATCCACCGCCTCCCTGGATATTTCCGGACATGCATTTCAGCAACTATATCAGCCGGGCCGCCGCCGAGGCCGTCACCACCGGGGAGGTCACCGTCACCCCCACGGCCCTGAAACAGACGCCAAAGGCCACCATCCGGTTCCTCAAGGAGAGGGGTGTGAAGATAAGAGTGGTGGAATCCAGGGGACGCCCCAGGAAGTTGGATGAGGAACAGATAAAGCGCATCCTGGCCATGAAGAGGGCTGACGTGAGCTTCTACCGCATCGCCCGGCTCACCGGGGTCCCCAAGAGCACGGCCTTCGACTATTTCAGGCGCTACGGGGACAACGGACTCGACGAGGACGAGGTGGAGGCATTCCAGCTGAGAGAGGCCCGGCGGCTCTTCCGGCGGATTCTTGGCCATGCCCCGGAAGGGGAGGTGGCCGCCCTGGCCAGGCGGGGGTGCAGGTGCACCGACCTGCATGAGGTGGAGTACATCGTCCGGGAGATAGACGAGATAATCAGGGAAGGTACATGACACATGAAACCAAACGCCCTGATTATCGCCTTTCTTCTGGCCGTCCTGGTTACCGGCTGTCTCTCGGGCGGCGGGGACCTGGAGGAGGGAGAAGACCACGTAGCCGCAACCGGATACCGCGCCGAGCCATGGGGTCCCCCCACAGGCGATATCGCCTTCGGCGTTGAGGAGGTTGGCTATGATGAGGTGGCCGAGGACATACCGGGGTGGTTCGATGCCGCGGCAGAGCGGGGCATCGGTCTTGTGGGCCTGGACGTCATGGACCTGGACGGCTACATCGCCTTCGATTCGCCCACTCTAAGGCAGGCCGGGTTCAAGGAGGACCCGGACTATGGCTCCATCCTGCCAGAGATCCTCCAGGAGGCCAAGAGGCACGACATCCGGGTCATCGTCATGCTGGAAGGCATGGCCCACATCCTGACGGGCTTTGCCGAATACTCCAAGGACATCCACCCCGACAGGCTCACCCCCGAGGCCGTGGGTCAGGTGGTCCGGGAACTGGCTGGGGAGGCCGGGAAGGCCGGGGTGCCCCTGGCTGTGAACGAGGAGGCCTTCGAGGAGGAGTACATCGACGCCATCAGCAGGGCGGCCAGGGAGACCGGAGTGGAGTACATCCACTTTTTCGAAGACCTGAAGTGCCGGCCGGACCTGTTCCTGTCCGAGGACTATGCCTACTACCCCTACAACGCCCGCCACGACCAGGGAGACCAGGATTACATGCGCTCCCTGATTGAGGTGGGCTCCTACTACGGTGAGCTGGGCAACCTCAACGTCATGTACGGTGCGGCCCGGGGATGCGGCATCGAGGCCGGGACCC
>JAADFM010000084.1 GCA_013152845.1 Methanobacteriota archaeon
GTGAAGTACTCGTCGGCAGCCTCCATGAAGGAGTCGAAGGTCTTCACCTCCATCCCGGCATGGGCCGCCAGCTCCACGGGGACCACGTCCACGGGCCTGCCGCCGTCGAGGACGACCCTGGGCCTGACCTCGCCGACCTGTGAGAGGATGCCCGCAAGGGCCGAATGTACCGCCTCCAGGTCGCCGGCATCGAGGCTTGAACTACCTTTCTCGACCCCGGCCCGGTGGCACACCTCCTCGGCCAGCTGACCCCCGAGGCCGAGGTCCATGGCCAGGAACCTCACCAGGTCCCTGCCCGAGCTCTTGAAGTGCTCGCCGAGGGAGGCGGGGTCCAGCTCAAGGGGATTGAGCCGCTGGGGGGGGTACTGGTAGGCACGCCTGCCCAGGAGGTCCCGGTCCTTGTAGCGCTGGGGCCGCATGACGGCGAGGACGACCCTCTCAGGATTGAGGAGCAGGACGTTGCCTCCACCGAAGAGCTCGGCCACCAGGATGAATTCCCCGGAGCTGCTTTGGAAATCGAACTCGATGATCCGGTCGAAGGCGTGCTGCCTGATTCCTTCAAGTACCGAGTTGCCCAGGTACTTGCGCAGTGTCATGGCGAAGGTGGAGGGGGTCTTGGGGCTGGGTTTGGGGTAGACGGTGGTGTGGACCCTCCTCCCGGCCTCGATTACCAGGTTCTTCTTGCCCCCGCCCGGGACGTTGAGGACCAGCTTGAGTTCCTGGGGTCCTACCTGGTATATCTTGTTGACCCTGGAGCCGGTGAGGTCCTGGAGCTCCTTCACAACGGCCAGGCAGTCCAGGGAGGACATCTCGGTCTTCATGTGGATTTTTATGGTTGCAAATCTATATAAAGGGTGAAGACCAGTCTTGGGGTGATACCATGGACCAGGAAACCGAGCGAAGGGTCGCCCTCTTCCATGCCTTTGTAGGGGCCGTTGTCGGGGCATGGATGGGTTTCAATTACCACCAGGCGGGCTTTACCTTCGTCACCGTGATTCTCCTGGGCCTGGTTATATCCTACCCCCTGATGTTCGTCTCGAGGAAGCTCTTCTCCCTCTCCCCCGAGGAGTTCCAGGTAAAGGAGTGGCTGGCCAAGGGGTTTTTCAATTTCTTCATGACCTGGCTTGTGGCATGGGTCTTTGCCTTCAACCTCGCCTGAGGGCTCTCACCACAGCCTTCCGAAGATGGATGTCTCCCCGGTATCCTCCTCCTGCTCGTAGTCGCGCTTGCCGAATTTCAGGAGGGTCCCGTAGTCCTCCAGGAGGTGCTCAAGGCTGTTGAGCCCGATGCTCTGGGTGAACCTCTTGTGGGACTCGTAGATGTCCCCGGTGAATTCCTTTAGCCGGTCCTTGAGGTCATAGAAGGTCTTGGGGTCCTTCAGGTTGAAGAGGAAGTCTTTGTCCAGGTACCGGCAGAACTCCAGGAGGAAGGTCTGGATGACGTACCGGTTGGCGTACTCGTCCCGGTCCATCTCGGAGATGAGCTCGATGAAGGTGTTGACCTGTTCCTCCACCCCGTCCAGGTCTTTTACGTCCTTGAAGTACTTCTTCTTTTTTTTGAGTTCGGTAAAGTCGGTGTTCCCCTTCTCGGAGGTCTCCCGGCTGTAGGCGATGAGGGCCTCCCTGAACTCCTCCTGGCCGAACATAGTCCAGAGTACCCCTTTGAAAATAAATAATTTTTGGAAAGGCGCAGGCCTATCCCAGGCCCCGCTCCTTGAGGCTTACGTACCTGCCGTCGCCGCAGATGATGTGGTCCAGGACCCGGATGCCCAGGATTCTGCCGGCATCTGCGAGGGTGCGGGTCAGGGCCAGGTCCTCAGGGGAGGGTTCGGGGTCGCCGGAGGGATGGTTGTGGGCAAGGACCACGGCCGAGGCGGACTGCTCGACGGCCTTCTGGAAGACCTCCCTGGGGTGGACCACGGAGGCGTCCAGGGTCCCGATGGAGACGGTCTCCTGGTGGATGAGCCGGTTCTTGGTGTCCAGGTAGAGGCAGACGAAGTGTTCCTTCCTCAGGCCCGTAAGCTTCGGGGAGAGGATGGCGAAACAGTCCGACGGGGTGGAAAGCCTGGGCCTGTCCACCGGTGGGTGGCCCATGAGGCGCCTGGCGAGCTCGAAGGCGGCAACTATCTGGCACGCCTTGGCCTCGGCGATGCCCGGCAGTCTCATCAGGTCAGCCACCGAAGCCCGGGAGAGTTCAGGCAGGGGATAGGTGGCAAGAATCCGGGAGGAGAGGGAGAGGACGTTCTCGCTCTGGGTCCCGGTGCGCAGGATGATTGCCAGCAGTTCCGAGCTGGAGAGGGACTCCGCCCCGGCCCGCATCAACCTCTCCCTGGGGCGCTCCTCCGAGGGGAGTTCCCGGATGCAGAAGTTCGAGACTTCGGTCGTTAACACCTCTGACCCCATGGTAGCAAGGCGGCGCCTGGGCCATATTAAGGATGCGGAGGGGTGCGGGAAAAGTAATCCTCTAAATCCTGATTATCAGACCCTCGGTTCTATGGACCTCCCATTCTTCCTCTGTTGCATTTGGTGGAGGTTCACCCCAGTTATCTTCCAGGCCGTTTTTGATGGCTACAGCGAGTGTTATACATGCTATTAGCGAATCTGCTGAATCCTGATTCTGAATCTTGATTTTTTTGGGCAGCCTCACCTCGACCGGATAATTCAGCGAATTGAATCTCTCAATAGATGAGCCGATGTCTTTCCATCCCCGCCCGCCCAGCACCGGCCATGTGTTGGACGGGTATACCTCGTAAACCCGCGGTTTCGACGGGTCCGGTTTGGTGAATGGATATACCCCGACCCCCCTTCTCCGTAGATGGGCCAGCATCTTCAATCCCCCGTATGTCATGGCCCTCATCTTGGGGTTGTACCTTTTCAACGGACTGAAGGACTTTGATTCTGCATCGGTTATACGGCAGGCAACGTTGGGAGCCCTGCAACGACCTTCGAAGTGATGTCCATCCAGGATTCCCATGAACTCCTCCCTGCTCTGTGCCATCACGAAGTCAAGCAGGCTCTCCCAATCCTTCAAACCAAGTTCGGCGTAGGCGCCGGCCGGTATGGCAAAGGGGAAATCCAGGCCCCAGGGGGAATCGGAATTGATGATTTTCGAGAACAAATCAAGTCTGTCATCGCAATGCTTGACCTCTTCGATGGTCAGCGTTGACCCTGACAAAATGCCCTTGGTGTAATAAATCC
This sequence comes from Methanobacteriota archaeon, assembly GCA_013152845.1. Classification (GTDB taxonomy): domain Archaea; phylum Hydrothermarchaeota; class Hydrothermarchaeia; order Hydrothermarchaeales; family JAADFM01; genus JAADFM01. The sequence goes on from JAADFM010000084.1 coordinate 3,198, forward strand.
CCTTCGAGGCGTCCCTTGCTCCGCTGAAATCTGCCCCATATATCTCCACCCGCTACTCCCCCTCTTTCAGCCTGGAGAGATAGAACCTGTAGGACTCCTCCACCTTCTGGAACCTCCTCACCTTCTCGGCCAGCTCTTCGGGCCAGTAGCCCCTCTCCACCGCGTCCCTCAACAGCCAGGGGTTGAGGTCCGAGACATCCATCCACAGTCCCGCCTCCTTGACCAGTCTGTCCAGCTCCGCCCTCTGCGGGTCCCTCTTGGTCGGGTAGCTCACCCGGCGGTCGAGTCTGACCCTGACCTTGAAATCGCTGCCCCGTATAACCTCCACGCCTTCCCTTCTTGCAAACTCCACCAGGGCCTCCTCGATATCCTTTAGCTCCCTCTCCAGGACCTTCATCTCCTCCTTCTTCCTGGCGTACTCGTTGACCAGCTTCACCCCGGGGTCGTTGAGGTACCTGTTCAGGCTCATCTGCCCGGTCTTCACCAGGTGGGCCCGGCAGGGGCACAGCCCCTGGAACTCGCACCAGCTGCACAGGGGCGACTCCCTGGCCGGGAATCTCCCCTCCTCCTCGGCCCTTTCAATCTCCTGGATGAGCTCCACCGTGGATGCCTTGAGGGCCGCCAGTTCCCCGGGCGTCCTCCTGTCCCTGAATTCCACGTCATGGGCCAGGTAGTGCCAGACCAGCTCCACGTCCTCGACATCCGGGTACATGGACTCCACGCCCAGCTGGTAGAGGCCAAGCTGGCGGTCCTTTTTGATGTACTTCTCCTCCGGGAGGTACTGGCCGGACTTGTAGTCATGGATTTCGTAGCGGCCGTCCCCTGCCCGGGCCAGCCGGTCGATATAGCCCTGGAGCCTGTACCCGTCCAGGTCTATGAGAATCCTCTTCTCCAGGGCCACGGTCCTGGCGTCCTGGAAGGGGTGGTACCTGTTGTAGTAATCGGAAATGCACCGCTCCCCGATGGCCCGGTAGTTCTCGGGGGCGTACTCGTCTCTTACTATCTTGATGCCGTCGTGCCAGTTCTTGTCCCAGTTCTCCCTGAAGTGGGCCAGGAGGTCTTCCAGGGAGTTCTCCTTGTGGTGGTTGAGGTCCCGGTAGAGCTTCTCCAGGGTCTCGTGTACCCTCGAGCCCAGGTAGGCCTCGATGCCCTCGGTGGGCTCGAGCTGGACCCTGTCGAGGTACTGGTACCTGTATTTTAGGGGACAGTTCTCGTAGGTGGCGAGACGGGAGTGGGAGTAGGTTGCCATGATAGTCTTTAGGATTATTACGGATTTATATCTTGGGGAAGTTTTATCTGCCTGGAGAGGCCACTCCAGGACATGGACGGGGTCTCGGTAGTCATCCTCTGCGGCGGCAGCTCCAACAGGATGGGAGAGGACAAGAAGTTTCTGACCTACAGGGGCAGGACCTTCCTGGAGCACGCCGTGGATACGGCAAGGGCAGTCTCTGAGAAGATTGTCGTGGGGTCCATGGAGCAGAAGGAGGCTACCACGGCAGTCACCGAGCTGCCGGTCTGCGTGGACGAGGTGGAGGGTGTTGGACCCATAATGGGCATCCTGACGGGCTTTGAGAACATCGATACCGAGTACGGTGCCGTGCTTCCCATCGACACCCCACTGGCCCGGCCGGAGGTCATGAACTACTTGGTCTCCCTAAGAGAAGGCCACGACGCCGTGGTCCCCGAGGACCGGGGGTACCTCGAGCCCCTCCACGCAGTCTACCGGAGGGATGCCATCATCCATGCATGCCGGCGCAGCCTGGATGCCGGGGTGAGGAGTGTCCAGTGCGCTCCCTCCGTGATGTGAGGCTGGTCCCCCTGGAAGACCTGAAGCGGCTTGACCCCGAACTTGTCACCTTCAGGGGCGTCAACACCCCGGAGGAGCTGATGGAGATAGAGGGGGTTGCGGACTGAGATGGACATAAGGACCAGGGGATTCCAAAAGAGGACGCCGGTGGACCGGGCCCTGGAGATGCTCCTGGATAGGGTGGAGGTCCTGGGGACAGAGGAGGTCCCCCTGATGGAGGCAGGGGGAAGGGTGACGGCCCGGGACATAAGGGCACCCATGGACAGCCCGCCATTCGACCGCTCGGCCATGGACGGCTATGCGGTGCGGGGCGAGGACACCTTCGGGGCTGCCCTGGGCAATCCCATCTACTTCCGGGTGGTGGGGGAGGTCCAGATGGGTGCTCTGCCCGAGCTGGAGGTGGGGGAGTTCGAGGCGGCGAGGATAATGACGGGGGCCCCCATGCCCCGGGGTGCCGATGCCGTGGTCATGTTCGAGTACACAAGCGAGGTGGAGGGCGGCATCGAGGTCACAAGGCCCGTGCCCCCGGGCAAGAACGTGGGCCTTAAGGGGGAGGACGTGAAGGCAGGGGAGAGGCTCCTTGAGGGGGGCAGGAGGCTGCGGCCCCAGGACCTGGCCATCCTGGCCTCCATGGGCATGGACAGGGTTGAGGTCGTCAGGCGGCCGGTAGTGGTGGTGATGTCCACCGGGGACGAGCTCCAGGAACTGGGGGAGGAGCTGCAGCCGGGCAGGATATTCGATTCCAATGCCTATTCCATCTCGGCCATGGTGCGCCTCTTCGGGGGCATCCCCCGCCCGGCACCCTTGGTGGAGGATGATTACCGCACCATGAAGAAGGCCCTCCTGGCGTCCCTGGAGCATGCCGATATGGCGGTCCTCACCGGGGCGAGCTCGGTGGGCAAGAAGGACGTGGTGCCCAAGCTGGTGGCCGAGCTCGGGGAGGTCCTGGTGCACGGGGTGGCCATGAGGCCTGGGGAGCCCACGGGCTTCGGTTTTATTGGGGGCAGGCCGGTCTTCATGCTGCCGGGCTACCCTGTTGCGGCCATGGTGGGGTTTGCCACCTTCGCGGGCCCGGCCGTCCAGGCCATGCAGGGTCTTGAGCCAGAGAGCCCGTTTTGCAGGAGGAGGGCGGTGCTTGGGCGCAAGATAGCATCAGAGCTGGGCAGGCGGGACGTCACCAGGGTAACCCTCAAGGAGAGGGGCGGTACCCTCTATGCGGAGCCCATCCGCACCAGCGGTTCAGGGATAATCTCGAGCATGGTCAGGGCCGACGGCTTCGTGATAGTCCCCGAGAACACCGAGGGGCTGGAGGAGGGGACGGAGGTGGAGGTCCACCTCTACTGACGCTTCCGCCTGAAGAGCACGGGCACCAGTGCCAGGGCCGCTACGAGGCTCGGGCCGCAGATGCCTTTCCTTTCAGCAGGCGTGGGTTCCGGGGCCTCCGGTTTCATGGTGGCAGCCGGGGTCTCGGCAGGTTTCTCGGTGACAGGGGGCTTGGGTGCTGCAGTGGGTTTGGGGGTCTCGACGGATTTGGATACTTCCTCACCCACTTCTTCAACCTTGCCCACCAGGAGGGTGACGGCCTTCCGGGCAGTGCCATAGAAGTCTTTGGCCACGGCCTCAACGGTGAGGGTGAACTCGCCTTGTGCCCCTTCGGGTATCAGGAGGGTGATGGTCTTGGTGTTAGGACCGGGATAGAGGGGGCCGGTCTGGATTTCTGTGGCGTTCCAGCCCACCGGCAGGTCGAGGACCCGCAGAACCGCACCAGTCTCATAGGTCTTGCTGACGATTTTGACGGCGAGTTTTAGGGTGCTGCCTGGGGGGATGGTGTCGGGGATGACGATATCATGGATGGAGATACTGTGGGAAGTCTCGGCCGCCGCGACCGTGGAGATGCTGCCGCCCATCCCATAGACGCTGGCCTGGACGCCGTAGACCGTTGAGCCGATCCCGTAGACGCTGAAGTGGGAAAGCTCGGCCCAGACGTGAACGATGTAGTCATTGGGCTGGGAGCCTGTGTCAATACCTGAATCATGGACAAAAGGACCTTCTATCTCGTAGTCGGCACCAGGCTCCAGGGGGTGCCAGGTGCCGCTGGATTCATTGTACCAGTAGAGACGCAGGGCGGAGATGTTGACGTCACCTGTGCCGTTGTATATGCCGTCGCCGTCAAGGTCAAGGTCCTCTCTCTTGAGGTAGAGTTTCATTCCGACCCTGGAGATGTTGCCGGTGGTGACATTGATGTTGTCGGAGGTCTCTATCAGGATGAATTTGCCGATGGCGGTCTCGTTGGCACGGAATCCATAAACACTGGCATTGGTGAAGGGTACAAGACCTAGGTCGGATTCGTTTGAAAAGGCGGTGACGTTGAGGGTGAAGGTGAGGTTGGTGGTGGTGATTATCTCGAAGGCGGCGTCGGTGTTGTTGAGGGTCTCGTTGATGATGAGGGTTTCGTTGGCGGTGGCGGTCTCGGTGACGCTGCTGAAGTTGGACCGGACATAGACCTGGAGAGAGACGGTGGCGTTGTTGCCGGCCCGGTCAATGACAACAAGGGTGATGTTGTTCCAGGCGTCGGGAAGATAGCTGAGCCTGACACCAAATGTCCCGGTGGTGGAGTTGACAGGGAAGGTCCCCTGGAAGATCCCGTTGAGGGTGATGTTGACCCAGTCCACTGAGGTGGTGAGGTCCAAAGCCGTGCCGTAAAGCCAGTCGTTGAAGATGTTGATGGTGGTGCCGTTGCTCAGATAGGTGAGGTTCACCGTGGGCGGGATCGTGTCCACGGTGAAGTAAACCGAAGAGGAGTTGAGATTGCCGGAGGTGTCGTTGGCATAGACGGTGAGGACGTGGGGACCGTCCAAGAGGCCGGTTAAGGAGATATTCGGGGTGAAGGTGACGTTGCCGCTGCCGTCAAGGGAGTACCACCAGGTGTCCACGGACTCGTCGGCTGAGACGTTGAGGAAGACTGTAGAGGTTCCATAGGTTGTGTTCTGGGGGGAGTGGAGGGTTATGGCAGGAGAGGTCGTATCAAGGGTGAATACAGTCAAAGGCAGCCAGTCAATATTCCCAGAGGTTAGGTTGTAATAGGAATCGCAGATGCCATCGCTGTCTGCATCGGGGCAGGTCTCGGAAAAACCCGTGCCGTTCGGATAGGCCCAGAAGTTGCCGCCGAGGTAGGGCCCGCCGATGATATTGGTGCCAAGGGTCTTGGTGGTGTTCCAGTCGTTATAGATTGTGTCAACAAACCCAAAGTTGTTAGTGTTGTTAAAGAGGTTGTTGTATATGGTGTTGTTGGAAGAGCTGAAGCTGAGGTAGATTCCATAGTAGCTATTAAAGATTGCGGTGTTGTTTGATATGGTGTTGTAGTTGGAATACCGGAGGAAGATTCCATAGTAGTTCGAGCTTGCGTTGTTGTCTGATATGGTGTTGTAATTGGAAAAGTCGAGGTAGATTCCATCCTCACTGTTCGAGCTTGCGTTGTTGTCTGATATGGTGTTGTAGTTGGAAGAGTCGAGGTAGATTCCATCCACATCGTTCGAGCTTGCGGTGTTGTTTGATATGGTGTTGTAGTTGGAATACCGGAGGAAGATTCCATAGTAGTTCGAGCTTGCAGTGTTGTCTGATATGGTGTTGTTGTTGGAAAAGTCGAGGGAGATTCCATCCTCACTGTTCGAGCTTGCGGTGTTGTCTGATATGGTGTTGTAGTTGGAAGAGTCGAGGTAGATTCCATCCACATCGTTCGAGCTT
>JAADFM010000085.1 GCA_013152845.1 Methanobacteriota archaeon
AGGCCGAGTACGTGGAGATGATAGGCTCCACCAAGATACAGGACGGCATCGTGCGCCTGGAGTACGTTGCAGGCCAGGCCGCCAGGAGGTATATGGTGGACGCAATCATCGAGCCCGCCCGGTCCTCCATCGGGGTCATAAAGGAGATGGCCGGGGAGGTGCTGGGGGATGACGCTCCCTTCGTCTCCTCCCTGGAGAAGGCCATGGAACTGCTGTCCTCGTTGAAAGGGGATGTAGAGTCCCTGGGGCCCATCGACCAGAACAGGGAGGAGCACCAGGAGCTCCTGGTGGGTGTGAACACCTGGAAGAAGGCCCTGTACAAGTCGGCAGGTGTGTTCTCGGTAAGCCCCCAGCAGATGCCCGATACCCTCCGCAGGTTCAAAAAGGAGATATTCCAGGACCGCAAGGAGGCCAACCGGTTGAGGCGCGAGCTGGGCGAGGAGGAGGAAGGCGCCCCAGGACTTTTCGACCCCGGGACCCGGTTTTCGCTGCTGCGGCTGCCCGGCATCTGCAGGGAAATCTTCGAGTTCTGGTCCCGGCAGAGGAAGGAGATAGACCGGTTGAGAAAGGCCCTGGCCGAGAGGGCCGCCCAGTCCATGGAGGACTTCGAGGAGATGGGCGGCTTCCAGGTCCTTGTGGCAGGGACCCCGGCGGACATGGAGGCCCTTTTGAAGATGGGCCAGGGTCTGGTCTCGGATGACAGGGTCGTCTTCCTGTTTGGCACAGCCGGCGATAGGATAGGCGTCCTGGCCCTCAGGGGGAAGAACCCTAAGGTGAACCTGGGACCCATCGTCACAGAGATATGTAAGATGCTGGGCGGCGGGGGCGGGGGCAGGCCGGATTTCGCCAGGGGTGCGGGGGTGAAAAAAGATAAATTGGATGAGGCCATGGAGTTTGCGAGGAGGAGGATAAGGGAGGAGCTCGAAGGCGCTTGATGTCCCTATTCCAGCATCACACCTTCGTCCAGCCCCTTGAAATGCCTGTCCTTTGTCAGGACCTTGATGCCCCTCTTCCTTGCCGCTGCCAGGATGAGGGCGTCCATCATCCCGTAGGTCCTGTCCTTTTTCTTCATCTCTCCGTGGATGGCCCCGGCCAGGCGGCCCATGTCCTCGTCGAGGGGGACCACCACGCACCTCTCGGAGATGAAATCAACCCTCTCTTTCCCCTTTTCCATGCCGTCGGTCCGGATGGACTTCGAGAGCACCTCTGCCATGACCACCGGGGTTGTGTAGAGGACCCCGCCACCCTCCACGAAGTCCCGGACCTTCTCCCCCTGGGCGGTGCCCATGAAGTACTCCAGCCATGCCGATGAGTCGATGAGCATCTATATCCTGTCCCTGTGGTCCCGAATATCCGAGGTATCCACTTCGGGCATGGTCCCGAAAAGGCTCTTCTTCTTTATGAGCCTCTCTTCCAGAATCCGGTTTATGGCCTCGGAAATCTTCCTTGCGCCGGCCTCCTTCTTCAACCTCTGGAACAGGTCCTCCCTGATTTTAATGGTGGTGCGGACATATTCAGACATATATGTTTATGTTGATGATAACATGAACATCTATTTTAAACAGGCACAGGAAAACCTTTATAACTCCCCACAAGGATTTCTCAAACCATGAAGCGGGACTGGCAGGCCATAGAGAAGAAGTGGCAGAAGAGGTGGGAAGAGGCCGGCATCTTCAAGGTCGCCGAGGACCCGAATAAGGAGAAGTACTACGTCCTGGAGATGTTCCCCTATCCATCGGGCTCGGGGCTGCACATGGGCCATGCCTTCAACTACACCATCGGGGACGTCTACGCCCGTTTCAAGCGCATGAAGGGCCTCAACGTCCTCTACCCGATGGGCTACGACTCCTTCGGCCTGCCGGCAGAGAACGCCGCCATCAAGGCCGGAATCCATCCCAAGAAGTTCACGGACGACGCCATATCCAACTTCATCACCCAGCAGAAGGCCATGGGCCTAAGCTACGACTGGGACCGGATGATATCCACCTGCACCCCGGAGTACTATAAGTGGAACCAGTACTTCTTCCTGAAGTTCATGGAGAAGGGCCTGGTCTACCGCAAGACCGCCACCGTCAACTGGTGTCCTGAGTGCGACACCGTCCTTGCCAACGAGCAGGTCCACGACGGCAGATGCTGGCGCCACACCTCGACCGAGGTGGACCAGAAGGACCTGGAGCAGTGGTTCATCAAGACAACGGCCTATGCCGGGGAGCTTTTGGACTGCATCGCAGACCTCAAGTGGCCCGAGCGCATCAGGGCCATGCAGGACAACTGGATAGGCCGAAGCCACGGGGTCACCCTCAGGTTCGACGTAGTCGACGAGGACGGCACCAAGATCGACGAAATCGAGACCTTCACCACCAGGGTCGACACCGTCTACGGCATCACCTACCTGGTCCTGGCCGCAGAGCACCCAAAGGTCCGGGAGTACGTCCGGGGGACGGAGCGGGAGGAGGAGGTCATGGACTTCGTAAGAGAGGTCCGCAAGCAGAGTCTCATAGAGAGGACCGCCGAGGGCAAGGAGAAGCACGGGCGGTTCCTGGGCAAGTATTTCATCAATCCATTTACAGGCGAGAAGTGCCCCCTGTGGGTTGCCGACTACGCCCTCTACGATTACGGTACCGGAGCCGTGATGGCGGTGCCCACCCATGACCAGAGGGACTTCGAGTTCGCCAGAAAGTACGGCCTGCCCATGCGGGTGGTCATCACCCCCCCGGATTACGAGCTGAGGCCGGAGAAGATGGTGAGGGCATTCACCTCCGATGGAATCATGGTCAATTCCGGGGAGTTCAACGGCCTGCCCAACCGGGACGCCATGGAGCTGATAGCGAACCTGGCCGAGGAGAAGGGCTGGGGCCGCCGGAGCGTCAACTACAAGCTCAAGGACTGGCTCATATCCAGGCAGCGGTACTGGGGGACGCCGATACCGGTCATCCACTGCTCCGACTGCGGGGCGGTGCCCGTGCCCTACGAGGACCTGCCGGTGCTCCTGCCCGAGGACGTGGAGTTCGGCAAGGGCAACCCCCTGGAGACCTCCGAGGCGTTCGTCAACACCACCTGCCCGAGATGCGGCAAGGCGGCCAGGCGGGAGACCGATACCATGGACACCTTCTTCGACAGCTCCTGGTACTTCCTGCGCTACTGCGACAGCAAAAACGACAGGGAGCCCTTCGACAAGGCCAAGGTGGACTACTGGATGAACGTGGACCAGTACATCGGGGGGGCCGAGCACGCCTGCATGCACCTCATCTACGCCCGCTTCTTCACCAAGGCGTTGCGGGACATGGGGATGGTGGACGTGGACGAGCCCTTCGAGCGCCTCTTCAACCAGGGGATGATTCACGGCGAGGACGGTCACGTGATGTCCAAGTCCAGGGGCAACGTGGTCAACCCCACCGAGATGATAGAGAGGTATTCTGCGGACGCCCTGCGCTTCTACCTGGTCTCCATCGCCTCCCCCAACAAGGACTTCTCATGGAGTGGTCGGGGCATCGAGAGCGCCTCCAGGTTCGTTAATAAAATCTTCGACCACCTGAGCCGCATCAGGATAGGTCAGTCGAGCCCGAAGGTGGTCTCAAAGCTCCACAAGACCATCCGTGATGTGACCGAGGACATCGAGAACTTCCGCTACAACTACGCCCTCATAAAGCTCAGGGGGCTCTTCCAGTCCTTTGGGGAGGAGGAGAGCCGGGAGACCGTGGAGGCCTTCCTGAAGATGCTCCACCCCTTCTGCCCCCACATGACCGAGGAGCTTTGGGAGCGCATAGGAAACGAGCCCTTCATCTCCCTGGCGCCATGGCCTGCCTACGACGAGTCCAAGATAGACGAGAAGATGGAGAAGGCCGAGGA
>JAADFM010000086.1 GCA_013152845.1 Methanobacteriota archaeon
ATGTCCATCTTCTCGCAGTCCACCCCGTTTGAGGGGTCCACCACCGCACCGTTTTTCAGGATGATGCCCGTCATTTCGCCTTCAGCTCCTTTACCCTGTTGTGAATCCTCTCCAGTATCTCCTCGTCTGTCAGCACCCCCTCCGGCGGGTCCACCACCTTGCGGACCCTGATTGGCACACGGTCCATGCGGTAGGCCGTACCCTCCACCTCGATGCCGGTGAAGGCCGCAGGTATCACCACGTCGGCCAGCTGGGTGGTGGGGGTCTCCTCGGGCACGATGGCTATGAGTGGAATCCTTGCCAGGTGCTCCACGGACCGGCGGGGGAAGTGGGCCACCGGGTCCGAGGCGATGATGAATGCCGCATCGGCCTCGCCGCGGGCCAGGACGTCGTTGGCCGCGGTCTCCCCGGGATTGTACCTGGGGTAGCCCCGGGTCAGGTCCACGGCGAATGGGAAGCCAGTGGTCCAGGTCAGGACCTCGCCGAAGCCGGTGACGTTGAAGTGGCCGCGCATGGCCATGATGGAGAACTTGGTGTACCTGTTGAGGTCCTGGACCAGGGATATGGCGTTGTTGATGTTGCGGTGCTTGCCCGGGGTCATGGTCAGCCCCATGCCGAAGAAGAGTATGCCGAACTGGCAGGACTTCATCCTGTCCACAAGCTTGATTATGTCCTCCTTCCTGACCCCTGCCACCTCGTCGGGGATGTCGTGGCCGTTGAGGACGGTCCTCAGGGCAGAGAGGAGCTCGTAGTCCTTTCCGGGCTGGACCTGGACGAAGGTATTGGCCAGCTTGGCGGTATCGGTCTTGCGCGCGTCCACCACGATGAGCTCCCTGTCCTGGGCGCCCCGCTCCCTGAAGTAGCCCCTGGGGAAGATGGAGTAGCGCGATAGGTGCCTCGGGTGGGCGTGCATGGGGTTGGCCCCCCAGTATATGACCAGGTCGGCCCGGTTCTTGACCTCGCCCAGGGTGTTGGTCGGGTAGCCCACCTCCTGGATGGCCAGGACCGAGGGACCGTGGCAGACCGATGTTGTGCCGTCGATGACGCCCCCCACCTCCTCGGCCAGGGCGACGCCCTTCTCGATGGCCTCGCAGGTGCAGGTGGCCCAGCCGTAGAGGAGGGGTTTCTTTGCCTCCACCAGTATCTCGGCCGCCCTGTCGATGGCCTCGTCAATGGAGACCTCCTTCGCCTCCCCGTTCTCCACTATCCTTGGTTTTGGGCGGTGTGCATGGGCCTGGCCCAGGAACTTCCTGGCCCCGATGACGCAGGCGTGCTTGACGTTCTTTATCTTCCCGTCCTCGAGCTCCACGTCGATGTCGTCGCAGAGGGTGCCGCAGAAGGGGCAGACCACGTCGGTGACCATCAGTTGCCACCCCCGTAGATGCTCCTGACCAGCTCGAAGGCCTCCAGGACCTTCCCGTCCTCAACCTTCTCCACGGTGACGGGCACGTCCTTGAAGGATGGCATGCCCGTGGAATCCGTCCCGGGCGCGAGGAGGGCGTTGGCCCAGGGGCCCAGGGGTATGAACACGGTGCCCTCGTGGGGGTACTGGGAGGAGCGGCGGGCCCAGAGGACCACCTCGCCGTACTCCGAGGTCACCTTGACGGTATCCCCGTCCTTTACCCCTATCTTCATCATGTCCTCGGGGTCCATCTCGCAGACCGCGGCGGCCTTGGTGTAGGCCTTGGTGCCCTTGCCTTCCTCCATGGTGGCCCCCTGGGTGAAGGTCCTGCCTGTTATCAGGTTTGCCTCTATACTCATTCCTCTGCCTCGTCTAGGAGTTCCTTGAAGGCCCTCTCCCAGCGCCTGGTCCAGGAGCGGGTTCCCTCTCTCTCATAATTCACTTCCGTCCTTTTAACTTTGATGGCGTCCACCGGGCACACCCTCTCGCATGCGCCGCAGAAGACGCAGGTATCTGTATCGCATACCACTTTATCTGTCTTTTCCCCGAAGACCGGCCTGGGCAGCTCTATGGAATTATTCGGACATATCTCCCGGCAGGCCCCGCAGCCCTGGCACGCCTCCTGGTCGATGACGACCTCTCCCTGGAAGGGCTTCTCCACGTGGATGGCGTCCTTGGGGCAGGCGCTCTGGCAGGCGGTGCAGTAGGAGCACCTGACCGCGTCGAACTCGATGGTGTTCTTCCCGCCTTCTATCCTGCACTTGATGGCGTCCCTGGGGCAGACCTTCTCGCAGTCGTCGCAGAGGGACCCGTCGTCCCGTTTTTCGCATTTTTCCTGGTCGAACTCGAAGACCCGCCGGTAGCCTATCCGGTCCCCCACCTCGCCCATGGGCTTGTCGTTGATGGTTATGCTGAGGGCGCTGAACGGGCAGACCCCCGCGCAGATGCCGCAGAGGACGCACCGGTCCGGGTCGATGGTGATTTTCAGGGCGTCTATGACCCCCCGGGTGATGGAACCGGCCGGACCCAGCTCTACGGCATCCACAGGACACGCCTCCTCGCATATCCCGCAACCGGCGCATAGCTCCTTCTTGTAGGCAAGCCTGCGCTGGTCCTTTCCCCCCCTCCTCTCGAAGGATATGCCGTCGTCCCGGGATGTCATGGAAAAACCGATGTCGTCATCTGCCATGCACGAATTCTCCATGATTTAACATGATAAAACGACTTATTAAATTTATGCCTTTATCTCCTTGCGGAGCTTCTCCTGGGCCTTCTCCAGCTTGTCCCTTTCGATGAAGGAGCGGATGACCACCTTGTTGATGGCCGGGATGGCTACCTCCAGCCTCCTCCTGAGCTCTGCGGCCTTCTCGGGGTCAACCTTCAGGGTTGCGGTCTCCTTTGGGCCTTCGTCTTTTGTCTCGGGCTTTTCGGTGGAGTAGAGGATTTCCCCGTCCCTTTCGCCGTATTCCAGGACCTTGCCCTCGCCTTTGAGGGCATAGAGCTGCTGGAGGACGGGCCTGACCTCCATGTCCAGGGCCCGGGCCAGCTCTGGAATCGTCACCGGGGCCATCTCCCTGACCTTCTCCAGGACCGCCAGCTTATCCCCCAGCAGCCTGGGGGAGCTGGAGGACACCCTCTCCTGCTTCTCCTTGGGGGCCTGGACCGTGATTTCAATGGCCCCGTAGGGACAGGCCACAATACAGCTGCCGCACCCGTTGCAGAGGTCCGGGTCGTGGAGGTAGGCCGAGCCCCCGCCGCATTTTATCAGGACGGAGTCGCCGCCCTTGCCGGAGGATATCTCCACGGAGTTGAAGGAGTTCACCGGGCACACCACTACACAGTTGCCGCAGCCTGCGCACTTTTCATCCTCGACTTGCAATTCGAAGGCCATGTGGGTAACCTCTCGACTGGGATTGTCGTATCCCCCTATTTAAAGGTTAACTTGAACAAAAGCTTTTAATCTAGGAGGGAGCATGGCTTTTACATGGGCCTTGAGGAATACCGCAGGGAGATAGATGCCATCGACGGCAAGATCATAGAGCTCCTGGAGGACCGGTTCCGCATCATAGGGGACATCGCCAGGGTGAAGAAGGCGCAAGGCCAGGCCATATACGATGCCGGGAGGGAGGAGGAGGTCAGGCAGAGGTGGCGGGAGGCCCTCAGGGATCTCGACCGGGAATTCGTGGACGGGGTGGTGGACCTCATCCTCCGGGAGAGCAAGAGGGTCCAAGAGAGGGTAAAATGAAGGTCGCAATCCTCGGGCCCAGGGGGACCTTCAGCGAGGAGGCCGCCCGGATATTCTCGCCCGATGCCGAGCTCCAGATGGCCGGGGACATCCCCACCGTCTTCGAGAAGCTGGAATCCGGGGACTGCGAGTACGGCATCGTGCCGGTGGAGAACTCCCTGGAGGGCCCGGTGGGAATCACCCTGGAGCTCCTCCTGGAGAGGCAGGCAAGGATCTACGGGGAGGTGGTTGTGGACATCCACCACGCCCTCCTGGCCCTGCCGGGTACCGGGACCGGAGACCTCCGGGAGGTCATATCCCACCCCCATGCCCTGGCCCAGTGCAAGGGGTTCCTCAAGGAGCTGGGGGTCAAGACCAGGAACTTCCCCTCCACCGCCGGTGCCGCCAGGGAGGTGGGCGAGAAGGGCCTGGCGGGTACGGGGGCCATCGCACCCCGGGGGGCCGCAGAGCTCTACGGCCTGGCGGTCCTTGAAGAGGACATCCAGGACGTGGACGCAAACCAGACCAGGTTCCTGGTGATATCCAGGGAGGACCACCCCCCCACAGGCCGGGACAAGACCTCGGTGGTCATCGGGCTCAAGGACAGGCCCGGTGCCCTCTACCAGTGCCTTGGTGTGTTTGCCAAAAGGGGGATAAACCTGACCAGGATCGAGTCCCGCCCCTCAAGGAAGGCCCTGGGGGACTACCTGTTCTTCATCGACTTCGAGGGCCACAGGGAGGACCCTCACGTGGCAGAGGTACTTGAGGAGCTGGAGGGGAGCCTCTCATTCCTGAGGGTCCTCGGCAGCTACCCGCGGTTTGGGCAGGGCGGGGGGTAAACCCTTAAATATCCCTTTGTATAAAGGATATTAGTAATAATGTTGGGGTCAGATTTCTGGTGGAAGGTCTATCTCAGGTTCTTTTCCGGGATGGACATCAAAAAGAAGATGGTCATCGGGTTTCTGGTCATCTTCGTGGGGCCTGTGGGCACCCTGGCCCTCATCGCCTACCTGTTTTCCCTGGAGTACTTCTACATCGCCATCCCAGTAATCGCGGGAGTGGTCCTCTATTTCATTTGGATATTCTCCAACAACATGTCCCGCTCCCTGATGGCCCTCACAGACTACGCCCGGCAGCTGACCTCCGAGCCCGGAGTCCCCGACGCCCCTGATATCGGACCCGCCGACAGGGAGGTCCAGGTCTTAAGGGACGCCATGTCCAAGCTGGTCAGCTCCCTGCTGAAGGAGAAGTTGAAGATGGAGGCGGTCCTGGAGAACCTGGGGGAGGCCCTCTACGTCACCGACGAAAATCTCAAGGTAACCCACTTCAACCGGGCAGCGAGCAACCTCCTGGGCTACTCCAAGGAAGAAATCGTGGGGAAGATGCACTGCTACGACTTCACCCAGTACAGCGACAACCCGAAGTGCCATACCGACAACTGCTCCTCCATCCGGATTCTGAGGGGCGAAACGCCCATAGAGCACAGGGAGGTGAACATGATTACCCGCTCCGGGGAGGAGTTCCCTGCCGTCATCACGACCTCGCCCCTCTACGAGAACGGCACCACCAAGATAGTGGGAGTCCTGAAGCTTGTGAGAGACCTCAGGGACCTGAAGACCATCCAGCGGTATGCCGAGGAGCTGGAGGAGGCCAACCGCATAAAGGACCTCTTCACCGACGTCCTGCGCCACGACCTCATGAACCCGGCCGGAAACATCAGGAGCCTCCTGGAGCTGGCCCTGGGTTCGGTGGAGGACAAGGAAACCGAGCAGCTCCTCCAGACCGCCTTCAACGCCTCCCAGACCCTCATAAGCATCATCGACAACGCAAGCAAGCTGTCCCGGATCAACGAGTCCGAGACGCCGAAAAGAAGGACATCGACATCGCTGAAGAGTTCAAGAAGGCAGAGTACAACCTGAAACCCTTCCTGGAGAACAGGGGCATCCAGCTCTCCTACCAGGTGGAAGGGGACACAACGGTCCGGGGCAACCCCCTGATATATGACATCTGCAGCAACCTCCTCTCCAACGCCGCCAAGTACGGGCCCATGGGCGGCAAGGTTGTTGTGGAAATCAAAGGGGAAGACGGGGGCGTTTCCTTCTCCGTGGCGGACAACGGTCCGGGGGTGCCGGACGAGCACAAGGAAAGCATCTTCCGCAGGTTCCAGCGGAGGGCCAAGGGCGGGGTCAAGGGCACCGGCCTGGGTCTGGCCATCGCCAGGCGGATTGTGGATATCCACAAGGGCAGGATATGGGTGGAGGACAACCCCGAGGGAGGGAGCATCTTCCGGGTGTGGCTGCCAAAGGACGGACAGGGACATGGCTAGGGTACTCCTCGTGGACGACGACAGGGAGATGAGGGTGCTCACCGGCACCGTCCTGAAGCTGGCAGGTCACGAAATCATGGAGGCCGGGGACGGGGAGGCCGCCCTCGAGCTGCTGGAGAGGGAGAGGCCGGACCTGATCCTCCTGGACATCATGATGCCGGGCATGGACGGCTGGGAGGTGTGCAGGACCATCAAGGCCGACGAGAACCTGAAGGACATCCCGGTGGCCATGCTCAGCGTCAAGTACGGGAAGGAGGATATCGAGAAGAGCCTGCGCTTCGGGGCCGAAATCCACATCACCAAGCCCTTCAACAAGGATTTCCTCCTGGAGACGGTGGAGAACCTCCTGGCCGGAAAGGCCTAGGACGGCGCCTGCGCCGGCTACCCCGGTTTCAGCTTCTTCAGTATCTTGCTGCCCCTGAGGTAGACCCCGGGGACGACGCCGCAGAGGTGGGGCACCAGGAGGTCGGGGACCGGGGCGGGGTGGATGCCGAAGGCCGGCAGGACCCAGAGGCCCACCGGCCACACCAGGACACCGATGATGATGAGGGCGGTGCCGGCTGTCTTCCTGTCCATGGGAACCATCTCCCCCCGGGTCCCATTTATATTTTCTCCAGGAGCAGCTCCAGGTAGGACCTCCGCTCCATCCTGGCGGGGTCTATTCCCAGGTCTTTGAAGAGGTCGGCCATCTCCTGCGGGCTGTAGTCCCCGGCCTCCTTCTCCAGCTCCACGAAGGACCCCAGGCCCTCCACCTCATCCAGCATCACCCGGTAGCCCGGGAGGCGGTATGACTCCCTGGTCTTCCTCACCTCCAGGACCCGCCGGAAGCCCAGCCGGTGGAGGATCTCCTCCGCATTCCCGGCATCGAAGACCTCCACCTCGAACTCCTCCCTGGTCTTGGTCTCCCTGTCGAGTTTCGGGCCCTTGTAGGTCAGGAAGAACCTGCCCCCGGCCTCCCTCATCCTCAGGGCCTCATCGGTCTCGGCGAAGTCCCTTTTCGGGTGGGCGAAGTAGACGTCCCTCTGGACCTCCCTGCCCAGGAAGGCACCGCCCCTGCGGAGGACCGCCTCCCGGACCGCCTCCAGGTCGTCCACCTCTGCCTTGGCCTCTATCTCGAGCATGGGGCCCTCTTTTGCGGGGCATATTTAATAATGTGACGGCCAATCTTAAGGTCATGGTATCTGATTTCCTCCGGGAGAGGTATGCCCGCCTCTTCGGGGAAGGCTTCCTCCGGCATCTCAAGGACCCGGTGCGCCCTGCCCTGAGGGTCAATACGTTGAGGACAGACGAAGGCACCCTGGTGGAGCGGCTCCGGGACAAGGGGTTCCGCCTGGAGAAGGTCCCCTGGACCGGATGCGGGTACTGGATAGAATCCTCGCCCTTCTCCCCGGGGGCCACCACCGAGTACCTCCTGGGCCACTACCTCCTCCAGGACCCCGCCTCCCAGTACGCCTGCGAGACCCTGGGGCCCCGGAAGGACGACCTGGTCCTGGACATGGCCGCCGCCCCCGGCGGCAAGACCACCCACCTGGCCCAGCTCCTGGAGGGCACCGGGACCGTCGTGGCCCTGGACATCTCGAGACAGAGGATGAGGTCCCTGCGCTCCAACCTGTCCCGCATGGGGGTGGAGAACTGCCTGGCATTCCGCATGGACGCCCGGGATGCGGGGGAACTGGGCCTGGAGTTCGACCGGGTCCTCCTGGACGCCCCCTGCACCGGTACCGGCACGGCCTTCAAGAACCCCGAGGCCCTGGAAAAGGATGAAAAGGACCTGGAGAAGACCGTGCCCCTCCAGCTGGAACTCATAAAAGCGGGCGCCGGGGTGCTGAAAAAAGGCGGCACCCTCCTCTACTGCACCTGCAGCTTTCTCCCGGAAGAGGGGGAGATGGTCGTGGCCAGGGCGGTGGGGGAACACGGCCTCGAAATCCTGGACATCGGGGAAGGGGAGCCGGGGCTGAGCTCCCCCTACGGCATGGAACTCCCGGAAGAGGTGGAACGGACCAGGAGGTTCTTCCCCCACCGACACGGGACCCAGGGGTTTTATATGGCCAGACTCCGGAAGGTGTGACCATGGACCATGAAAGACTCCTGGAGGAGTACACCACGATGGTGGAGGATGCCCTGCGGCCCTATCTTGAAAACCTGGCCAGGGATGCCTCGGCATACCACCCCTTCATGGGGGAGGTCTATGAGTCCCTGGCGGAGTTCGTCCTGCGGGGGGGCAAGCGGCTGGCATCCTCCAGCACCCTGCTGACCTACAGGGGATACCGGGGCGCCCTGGACGACAGGATACTGGAGGTGGCCAAGGGGGTGGAGCTCTACCGGCACGCCATCCTGGTCCACGACGACCTGGTGGACATGGACGACTACCGCAGGGGCGGGGAGACCCTCCACCGGCGGTTTGCGAAGGGGTTTGACGAGAGGTTCGGCATGGGCACGGCCGTGTTTTCCGGCAACATCCTCCTGAGCCTAGCCTTCGAGTGCTTTCTCGGCTCCGGCTTCCCTGCCGATAAGGTCGTCAGGGTCATGGAACTCTTCGGAAGGAACGAGCGGGCCGTAAACGAGAGCCAGGTCCTGGACCAGGCATTCGAGTACTGGCGGCCCGATTACAGGGAGTGGGAGGTAATGGCCCGGAAGAGGGCGGCATCCCTGTTCAACTCGACCCTGCTGGCCGGGGCCGTCCTGGGGGATGCGCCGGAGGAGGACATCCGGCTCCTGGAGGAGGCGTCGGTCCACATCGGCTACTCCTTCGACATCCAGGACGACATCATCGGGACCTTCGCGGACGAGGAGGAGTACGGCAGGCCCGGCGGCGGCGACCTGCGGTTCTGGAAGAAGCCCCTCCACATGGTCTATACCCTGGAGACGGCCCCGCAGGAAGAGGTAGAGGAAATCGAGGCCCTGGTGGGCAGGGCCGATATCGGCCGGGAGGAGATGGAGAGGGTGAGGCAAATCATCCGGGACTGCGGCGCCCTGGAGAGGGCCAAGGAGAAGTCAAGGGAGCATGCCGAGAGGGCCGTGGAGCTGATAAAAAGGACAGCCATGGAGGAGGAGGTCAAGGACTTCTTCACGTCTTTCATCGCCTACGTGGCCGAGAGTTTGGAGTGGTACAAGTAGAAAGGGAAATGTGAAAAAAGAGAGGTGCCCTAGGAGTAGAAGACCCCGGGTGCCCGCTGCACCGCCCTTCCTCCCTCCAGGGGCAGGCCGTACTGGCTCCACTGGACCACGCCGCCGGCCTGGTTGTAGACGTTCTTGAACCCGAGGCCGGAGAGGAAGCGGCACAACACCTGGCCTGAGCGGTTCCCGGTGCGGCAGTAGACCAGGTACTTCTTGCCGGGGTCCAGCTCGCGCAAGCGGTACTGGAGCTCGTTTATGGGGATGAGTCTGGCCCCGGGGATGCGGCCGTCGCTGTGGTACTCCAC
>JAADFM010000087.1 GCA_013152845.1 Methanobacteriota archaeon
CACCATCGACGGCGTCGGGATGCTGGTGGGCCAGGGGGTGGAGGCATGGCTCATCTGGCTGGACGTCGAGCCCCCGGCGGATGTGATGAGGCGCGCGGTGGAGGGGGAGCTGTAAGCCATCAGCCGAAGAGGCCAGAGACCGCCGCCAGGCCGCGGAAGAAGTAGAGGTAGACCAGGAGCAGCACCGCCACGTGGAAGAGGAAGGAGGCCAGGAGGCTCCTGCGCCTCCTCTGGGTGTTCACCTCGTCGGCGCACTCTTCGCAGATGGGCACCCCCCGCAGCTTAAGTGTCCTGGAGCACCTGATGCACCTGCCGCCCTCCAGGTTCTTCCAGGCCTTCTCCATCTCCAGCGGCCGGTCCACCTCGAGAAGGAACCCCTCACCCATGGGCCATCCTCCCGGTGTACCTGAAGACACACTTCCCTGAGGCATAGAGGTCGTAGCGCGCCCCCAGGGCCTCGGCCTCCCTGGATATGCCCAGGATGGTCTCCGGGTCCCCGCTCCTGTTGCTTTCGCACCTCACCCTGGTGTGATGGGTGCAGTAGGTGCAGAGCCACCCCTTCTTCTTGGGTCCCATGTATCCAAATTGTACCCACGCCCCCCATATATATTCCGGATATATTTTATATACACGTATATATTCAGGCAGGTTTCCTGCCATGCCGGCCGTACCGAAACCTATATATGACCCCCAGAAACGGCAGTTTTTTGTGGTGTGATATGGTAGGCTGTCCGTACTACCGGTTTCTGGAGAACTGCTACAGTCCCGGCAAGGACTGCGGCCACAGGGAGCACTTCTGCAGGGGGGAGATAATCCGCCAGCTGGGTCCCGAGGTCCTGGACCAGATTGATTTCGAGACGGGCGGGGTCCCGGTCAGGCTTATGATGGAGAGGTGACTCACTTCTTTTTCGTCTTTTTCTGGGTCTCCTTGACCAGGTCCGAGACCGTGGCCGCCCGGAAGACCCTGGCCTCCGGGAAATAGACGTTCACCACCGCCGGGTCCTCCATGAGGTCCCCCAGGCACTTTATGACCTCGGGGTTGCATGTGGCCCCCAGGGCGCAGGCCGAGCTTGCCCGGACGTCCTCCCTGGCGTCCTTCATCATCTCCATGAGCCTGGGCACTGCCGGGGCGATGAGCTCTGGCTCCCTCACCCCTATCTGGGCCAGGGCATAGGCGGCATTCTCCTCCACCCCGGGGGATGAGTTGAGGAGCTCGATGAGCCTTGGAATCATGTCCTTTACTAGCTCCGGCTCCTGGTTGCCGATGAGGCCCAGGATGTAGGCGCTGTTGGTCTGGACCACCTCGTTGTCCTCCTGGAGGGCGTCCTTGAAGACCTGGACCGAGTCCTTGACCAGGGCGACGTTGCCCTTGGCCAGGAGGGCCAGCCCGCAGGCAGCGTTGGCCTTCTCGATGTCGCTCCCGGAGGTCAGGTAGTCCAGGAGGATGGCGGTCCCCTCCTCGGCCAGGGCGGGCTCTTCCTCGGCCAGGTTGGCCAGGGCATATGCCGCGTAACGCCGGATTCCCAGATTGGGGTCCTTCAGGAGTGCCGTAAGAGACGGGGCCACCGGTTTGAGCTCTTCGGTGAATATCTCGGAGAGGGTGGCAAGAATCCGGGCCGAGGTCACCTTGGCGAACTCGTCCTCTCCCTCCAGGAGCTCCACAAGCGGCCGGATGAAGGACTCCAGGAGCACCGGGTTCCTCTCGGTCAGCTCCTCGATCAGCATGAGGGCCTCCATGCGGTCCTTCTCATTATTGCTACCCAGGAGCGTGTGAATCTTCTCGAGTTCTGCTACCTCTTCAGGGGTGATTCTTTCATACCTCCTGATGTTTTTTTCAGTCTCCAGGGCTAGACTTGCCCTCTGGACTAATTAAAATTTGGGGTGCAGTGCCTACCTTTTGAGCCATGTGAGGCACCGGTCCAGGAGGCAGTGTAGGGTATCGGGCAGCCACAGGCCGAGGACGAGTGGTCCCAGGTGGCGGGATGAAGGCCAGGGCAGGCTCACCCCGATGCTCAGTAGCCAGAGGGCGAGCCAGAGCATCCCTGCGAGGTAGGCCACCCGGGTGAGAGGGCCGAGGAGGATGCTGTGTGAGATGCCCCGGTGGCGGAAGAGCTCCTTGTATGGGTACCAGAGGAACCCGAGTGGTCCCCAGCGCCTCAGGGACCCGCTGCCCCGGTCCACGTCCAGGTCCGGTGACAGCCAGAGTAGGCTGAAGAGGTAGGAGAGCACAAAGACCAGGAGGAAGTCCTGCCCCACGCCCCGGCCCGCCAGGACATAGACCGCGATGCCGAGGAGGAGGATGCCGGTGATGTTGTGGGTGGTATCGCCGGGCATGGGGGCTGCTTTATACCTCCCGGATATATATCTGTTAAAGGCCCCCGGCCCCTTCACCTGTGGATACGGGAATAGACGTCCCCGCCCTTTGAGTCAACGGCCACCACCGCCGGGAACTCCTCCACCTCCAGGCGCAGGAGGGCCTCGGGACCCAGGTCGGGGTAGGCTGCCACCTCGGCCTTCTTAATCCTCCCTGACAGAAGTGCCCCGGCCCCCCCGATGGCCGCAAAATAAACCGCCCCGTGCTCTGCGATGGCCTCTACTACCTCCGGCCCGCGCCGCCCCTTGCCTATCATACCTTTAAGTCCTTCATCCAGGAGCCTTGGGGTATAGGGGTCCATGCGCGATGCCGTTGTGGGCCCGGCGGCCCCAAGGACCCGCCCCGGCCTGGCAGGGGTGGGCCCCATGTAGTAGATGACCTGACCGCGCAGGTCCACCGGCAGCTCCTCGCCCCCCTCCAGGGCCTCCACCATCGCCCTGTGGGTGGCGTCCCGGGCTGCATAAAGGATGCCGGATATCGCCACCCGGTCACCTGCCCGCAGCTCGGCGACGGCCTCGTCGGTGAGGGGTGTCCGGAGGTGCTTCAAAGCTCCACCTCCCTGAAGCGGTGGGCGTGGCAGTCCATGTTCACCGCCACCGGGAGGCTGCCGATGTGGCAGGGCCGGGCCTCGATGTGGATGTCCAGGACCGTGGTGCGCCCGCCCATGCCCTGGGGACCGATGCCCAGGCCGTTGACTGCCTCCAGGAGCTCCAGTTCCTTCCCGGCATAGAAGGGGTCCGGGTTCCGCCTGCCGATGCCCCGGTAGAGGGCCTTCTTGGCCAGGATGGCGCAGGTCTCGAAGTTGCCGCCCAGCCCCACGCCCAGGACCCCCGGGGGGCAGGGGTTGGGCCCCGCCTTCTCCACGGTCTCCAGGACGAACTCCTTAACGCCTTCCCAGCCGGCCGAGGGAGGGAGCATCCTGAGGGCGCTCATGTTCTCGCTTCCTGAGCCCTTGGCCGCAAAGAGTATCTTCAATCTGTCACCGGGCACCACCTCGATGTGGACTGCTGCGGGAGTGTTGTCCCCGGTGTTGCCCCTCCTCAGGGGGTCGGCGGCCATGGATTTCCTGAGGTAGCCCTCCTGGTACCCCTGCCTCACCCCTTCGTTGATGGCCTCAACAAGGCCCGGCCGGTCGAAGGCCACCTCCTCCCCAAGCTCCACGAAGACCACCGCCGTACCGGTGTCCTGGCAGTAGGGTATCCTCTCACTGGCTGCGATTTCTGCATTCTCCAGGAGTTTCTCCAGGATGTCCCTGCCCAGGGGCGAGTCCTCGTCCTCGAGGGCGCCTTTGAGGGCCTCCAGGAGGTCCCCCCTGGCATCGTGGCAGGCCTCCACGGCCATCTCCTTTATGGAATCGGACACCCTTTGCAGCTCCACCGTCCTCATAGTGGCTAATATGGTACGGCTTAGTATAAAAAACTCAGCTCTCCTCTCGGGGATTATCAGCATGGTGTCGTAGCCTTTTATCATCAGGGACCCTATATCCTGCCCATCCTCGCCCTCCCCTTCGGGACCCAGGAGCCTGACCCCTTCCAGGGTGAGGTTCATGAACTCGTCGAAACCCCGCAGTATCCCCCGGTATTCCATGCCGTTTCGCAAAACGATGCGCACCTTTTTGTTGAGGCTCTTGTTCAAGAGTTTTTCCGGTTTTATTGCCATCGGTATCAATGGTATATAAACCTATATAAATACTTTATAACTGGAGGTCATGCGGTTTGCGCGAGAGTAATGTCAAAATCGAAAACGTGGTAGCATCCACGGCCCTGGGACAGACCTTCGACCTGGGGCTTATTACCGTGGCCCTGGACAGGGTGGAATACGAGCCCGAGCAGTTCCCGGGCCTTGTGTACCACCTGGACGAGCCCAAGGCCGCCGCCCTGATATTCGGCTCCGGAAAGATAGTCTGCACCGGGGCCAAGAGCATCGAGGAGGCCAAGGTGGCCATAGACAGGATCATCGAGAAGAGAGGCCGGCGTGGACATCAAGGGGAAACCGGAGGTCATCGTCCAGAACGTTGTGGCCACCGCCAACCTGAACGCCGACCTCAACCTGGACGCCATTGCGATAGGCCTCGACGGTACCGAGTACGAGCCCGAGCAGTTCCCGGGCCTTGTGTACAGGATGAACGACCCGAAGGTCGTCCTGCTCCTTTTCGGCTCAGGCAAGATAGTCTGCACCGGGGCCAAATCCGTGGAGGATGCCGAGAGGGCAGCCGCCAACGTGAGGAAGAAGCTCAGCGACCTGGGGCTTTTGTGAGGTTTTCCCATGGGTGACTACGAGGCCCTCCTGGACAGGGCGTATTCCAGCCTCCCCGAGACCCTCAAACAGACAGCGAGGTTCGAGAAACCCGAGATAGTGGCCATGATACAGGGCAAACAGACGGTGGTCCAGAACCTGGGGGAGGTCTCGAAGGCCATAAACCGGCCTGCCGACATGCTCGCCAAGTACCTCATCCGCGAGTTCGGGACAAGCGGCACCCACGACCAGCAGCATCTTGTGATGAAGGGCGTGTTCCGCCAGGCCCAGGTCCAGGAAAAGCTGGACACCTTCCTTGAGCAGTTCGTGATGTGTCCTGACTGCGGCAGGCCCGATACCAAGATCCTCCAGGAGAGGCGGGTAAGTTTCCTCAAGTGCGAGGCCTGCGGCTCCCGGCACCCCTTGAGCGCTGCCAAACGCACGAGCGCATCAAAGACCCAGGGCACCGAGCCCAGGGTGGGGGAGGAGGTCACCCTGGAGATTACCGGCACCGGCAAGCGCGGTGACGGCATAACCAAGATGGGCAACTACATCGTCTTTGTCAAGGGTGCCAAGAAGGGCCAGAGGGTGAGGGCCAGGATAACCGGCATCCAGGGGACCATGATATTTGCCACCGCTATCGGGACCCTATGATAGGAAGGAGCGCTGCGATTTACCTATCGGGGTTTGCCGCCGGGGCCCTGTCCTGCGCCGTCCTGCTCCTGGTCTATCCGCCACTCTACCACTGGTTCCTGGAGCTCCTCAGGAGGAAGGTGGAGGCCCAGAGCAGCGTCATCGAGGACCCGGCCCTCATGATAGGCTCCAACAACCTCTTCGCCTCCTTCATGCTGGCCTACGGCGGGTACATCACCGCCCGGATATTCCTCTGGCTGGATACCGGTGAGGGCCACCGCCTCCTGCGCCGCTTGGAGAGGGTTGACCCCCTTGTCAGGGATATCAGGGACGAGGACATCAAATACTACCTGGCGCTTTTCGCCATCCCGGTCTTCATCCTGTTTTTCAACGGGTTCATCCTCGGGTCCTTCCTGGTCCTCTACATCGGGGAGCTGGAGATGTACTTCTCCCACCTCTTCCCCCACGGCTATTTCGAGTTCCCGGCCATCCTCCTGGCGGGCTCCATCGGTCTTGAAATCGCCTACCAGGGCAGGGCGGCCCTGTCTGCCTCCGGCGGGAGGTTCAAGAGGGCCATATCCGGGGCGGCGGCGTCCCAGCTGTGGCGCTTCCTGGCGGCTGTTGTGATGATTGTCATCGGGGCCAACCTGGAGGCCGGTGGGCTTCTGGAGGGGTGAAATTCAGCTCATGGGGTTTCAATCCTTGTTTTCCTAGACTGGCTTATGCAACTTGTCTTCATCCATTTTTAGTCCTCCCTGGGACAATTTTACGGCGCCGCTGGATGGTTGGCCGAAGAGGTTATCAGGACGAGTTTCATCGCTGTCCGTCCTTTAGTTCCTTTGCCTTGCTTATCAACTCGTTGTAGACCGTTGCCTTCATGAAATACCCCTCTGCGCTCAACTTCAGGAGGGAGTCGCAGACCTCCTTGTAATCCATTAATCCATGGCGGTAGAACATCAGAAGTACGGCAGTTGTCCTTGTGGGGCAAAGCCCGAAGACCCTGGCAACCCCGAGGCCCTCTTTGTCATCGATTAGCAGGGTCCTGATTTTCAGGTCCTTTGCAACAGAGATTGCCTCCATCTCGCCCCTGTGCAGGGTCTCGATGCCCTTTGCCTGCCCTGGTGCGCTTTTGACCTCGATGAACCCTTCTTCGATCAGCTCTTCCAGCAGAAAGACCTCTTTCTTGTTGAGTTCCCTGCCCCTGACCACGACCTCTTCAAAGACCGCTTCTGGGATGTACACCTTCTGCTGTTTTAAGAGCCTGACTTTTCCTATCTTTGCAAGATATATGAGGGGCGTTGAATTGCTCACAGCGGCCTCTGTCAAGCTGTCACTCCCCGAAGGCCGCCTTTATGTCCTCTTCCACATCCTTTAAGGTATACGGTGCGGGGACCCCCTTCTCCTTTATAATCTCCATCATCTCCCACAGGGGGAGCCTCGCCATCTCGGAGGCCTTCCAAAGGGTGACCCTGCCCTCCCGGTACTCCTCGAGGGCATGCTCGATCCTGACCTCCTTCAGGCCCCTTTCGAGGATCTTTCTAAGGGCAACGGTCTTTCCGACGTGCTCCTTTTTGGCATACCACTCTATTTCTTTGTTCATGTCCTGGGGTAGTCTTGTCGATACCAGGGACATCTTCTTCACCTCGTATACAAAATATATAGAACGTGCACGTATTTAAGGTTTTCTGGGGGAGGGGTCCCATCTATGCGCTTCACCGCCCGGAATCCCAGGGCTTGAAGCAAATTAGAGTTTTCTATCTTCCGTTTCATCAAAATAAACCATTTCGTCTTCCGCTATGGGAATATCCAAAAAAGTCCACGAAATTATTTCTTCAAAAAGGTCAAAGGCTTCATATGGCATAATTGGGCCATATGCCCATGCAGTTCCATTATCTACATTTGGCAGATGTAAAATAACAGTCTTAGTGAGCGGAGGGCTGTCAAATGAAAAATAGAAAGGATCTGACACGGTTCAGATAAGTCCTCAAGGTTGGGAACATTTTTCTTTTCATCATCTGTAAGGTCGTTATATCTTTTCTGGAATTCTGAAATTAATGTTTCAAACCATTCTTTCTTATCCAATGGATACCACCCACCACTCCATCATGAAAATATGATTGATGGCAACTAAGATAAAAGATTGTCGGATTTAGTATATAACTGCTAGAATCTCATTTATCAGCAATTGTATTGAGCTCTAAAAAGCTTCCAACAAAAAAATAATAGCAATGATAATTGAGATAAGTGTAAATTCTTGTCCTTTTATATTCAATCCTAAT
>JAADFM010000088.1 GCA_013152845.1 Methanobacteriota archaeon
GCCGAGTTCCTCCTCGAGGTGCACAGGAAGGGCCTCCATGCGGCCAGCGATTACTTCGAGGACGCCCTCACCGCCAGGGTCTTCACCATAGGATGCCGGAGGTGCGGCGGTGGGCTGGCTGGCAGGCCATACAATACGATAGTGGAAGAGGGTGCCAGGATGGCGGACCGGCACCCGGACGTGGACGTGGTGGTCCTGGAAGGGAGCGGTGCCACCTTCCCCGAGATAGCAAGTGACAGGGTCATCCTCCTCATAGGGGCCGCCCAGCCCCTGCACCATATCCTCGGCTTCCTGGGCCCATACAGGATACGGTTTGCGGACCTGGTGGTCCTGGCCATGTGCGAGGAGCCCATGGCCTCCAGGGAGAAAGTCAGAAGCATAACGGAGGGCGTAAGGACCATAAAACCCGGGGTCCCGGTGGTGGAGACGGTCTTCCGCCCCAAGCCCCTGGAGGATATCCGGGGAAAGAAGGTCTTCTTTGCCTCCACCGCCCCGGAGGAGGTGATGCCCAAGCTGGCATCCTACCTGGAGGAGGAGCACGGGTGCCGGGTGGTGGGCAGGAGCAACAATCTGTCCAACAGGCCAAGGCTGAGGGAGGACCTAGCGGACGGACTTGCCGATGCCGATGTCCTCCTGACCGAACTCAAGGCCGCTGCCGTGGACGTGGCGGTGACAGAGGCCCGGAAGGCCGGTATCGAGGCCGTCTTCTGCGACAACGTCCCGGTGGTCATTGGCCGTGAGGGGACCGACAGGGACCTCTCAGGGGCCGTCCTGGCCCTCCTGGACCTTGCGTAGCCTGACGACCTCCCCCACAACGATGATGGCGGGGGGGCGCACGTCCTCCTTCCGTGCGGTTTCCACAGCCTCACCGAGGGTGGTGGTGATGACCCGCTGACGTGAGGTGGTTCCCCGCTCGATGATGGCCACCGGGGTCTGCGGTGGGCGGGTCTTCAGCATCTGGCCTGCTATCTTCGGCAGGTTGCGCACCCCCATGAGGATGACCACGGTGTGGGCCTGGAGGGCGCCGTAGTCCACCTTCGGTTTGACCTTGGTGGGCGACTCCTGGCCCGTCACCACGCTGAAGCTTGAGGAATAGGCCCGGTCGGTGACAGGTATCCCTGCCAGGGCCGGGACCGCTATGGCCGAGGTCACCCCCGGGACCACCTCGCACGGGATGCCCTCCTCCTCCAGTGCCCGGACCTCCTCGCCGCCCCGGCCGAAGACGAAGGGGTCCCCGCCTTTCAGGCGCACAACCAGCTTCCCGGTCCTGGCCTTCTCCACCAGGATTTCGTTTATCTTCTCCTGGGCGATGGTGTGCTTTCCCCGGCGCTTGCCCACGTCGATGAGCTCGGCGTCCTGCCTGACGAACTTGAGGAGCTCCCTGGTCCCCAGCCGGTCGTAGATTACCACGTCCGCCTTCTTCAGGAGTTCAAGGCCCTTCACCGTGATGAGGCCCGGGTCACCGGGACCTGCCCCCACGAGGTAGACCTTGGCCATCTCAGACACCCAGGGACTCTTTGAGGACCTGCGGATTGACCCTGCCCGCCTTCTCCCTCCTCCCGGTTCGCAGATTCAGCACCTCCACCTCTGCGGGGGCGAAGATGGCAGGGTTGACCTTGTAGAAATCGTAGCCGGCATCCCGGAAGATGTCGGCGAAGGGCTTGCCGTAGGCCTCGGAGTTCACCGAGGGCAGGGACTCCACCGGGAGGTCCACCTCGGTCTCAAGGTAGACCGAGGAGCCGTAGATGACCATGTCGTTGGTGATTCCCATCATCTGGTTGTCGTCTCCCACCACCGGGGCTATTGGCGCCACACCCCGGCCCATCTTTATCTCCCTGGTGTCGACCCCAAGGTGGTCCAGGCGGAAGATGGCGGTCTCCACCATGCGGGCCGATATCTGGACCGAACTGACCTGGCATGCGGTCCTGGCTATGAGGACATACAGGCCCTCCGGGGATATGCCGCAGGCCCGGGCTATGTCCTCGCAGACCGCCTCCGGCGGATATCTGGATGCCTCAAGGCATATCACGGCCTCATCCGACTCCTCGGTGTAGCCTATCCGCTGGAAGGTCTCTTTTGGCTTCCTTGCAAGGACCCTGGCCGGCCCCGAGCCCAGGGAGAAGAACCCCTCGCCGGTGATGTTCCAGCCCGCCTTCTGGGAGGCCAGGCAGGCCACGGCAGGCTGGTGGGTCTCCACCTCGACGGTGTCAAGGACAAGGCCGCCGTATTCTTCCCGCCCGGTCCTGATGCGGGCCAGACCACCCATGCAGACCCGGGAGAACATGACCCCGGCCTCCAGGGAACCCTTCGACTCCACACCGCAGTCGATGACGGTGGTGCCGTTTTCCATCTCAAAAGACGTAATGCCCAGGGAGTCCTGGCGCTCCACCATCTCCCTGGCAATCCCTGCGGCGCTGCGGTTGAGGTTCATTGAAAAGAGATGGTAATCAGGATATATATATTATTCCGAGGGCACCCAAGCACAGGGGAAGATTACTATAATTTCATAGTAATTATTAAATACTATGTCTTCGAAGTAATAACCATGGTGACCGTGACAGTGACCAGGAATACCCAGGTGACCATCCCGAAAAAGATCAGGGAGAAGCTGGGCATCAGGGTAGGGGACAGGGTGGAGATGACCGTGGAGGACGGCAAGATAGTGGTCAGGAAGGTGAAGCCCTCCCTTGCCGAGTACCGGGGGTTTCTCCCCAGGGGGTTCGAGGAGGCCTTGGCCGAACTCAGGAAGGACTCCCGGGACAGGTTCAAGAGGCTCGGCGTGGTCCCATGAAGCTCTCCCTGGACACCAGCGTCATCGTGGACATTGACCGGGGGAAGAGGGATGTCATCGAGGTCCTGGACAGGGCTCTGGAGGAGCACACGGTCTTCGTAAGCTGCGTGGTGGCCTCCGAGATATTCACGGGCACCCATCTCCAGAAGGACCACAGGAGGGGCACCAGGAAGGCCAGGGAGCTCTTCTCGAAGTTCGAGATGGTGCCCCTGGACATGGAAATAGCGGAGATGGCAGGGGAGATATCCGCGTTTCTCATCAGTGAGGGGCGGCCCATAGAATACCAGGATGTGGCCATAGCCGCCACCTTCCTCCACCGGCAGGGGGACTATCTCCTGACAGAAAACAGGGAACACTTTGAACGCATCCCTAAACTGGAGGGGAAAGTCCTCTACCCAGTGGATTTGCAACTGTAGAGTTTGCTCGAAAAATGCCCCCATCTTTTGCATTCGTTAATTGCAGGGTAATTTTTAAATGTCAAACTCGGAATGGACGGCAGGTAGATGACCCTCCGCTTCTACAACACACTCACCCGCAGGAAGGAAGACTTCGTGCCCCTCAAAGAGGGGGAGGCAGGCATCTACACATGCGGCCCCACGGTCTATGACTTCGCCCACATCGGCAACTTCCGTGCCTACGTCTTCGAGGACGTCCTCCGGCGCTACCTCAGATACAGGGGCTACAGGGTCACCCAGGTCATGAATATAACGGACGTTGACGACAAGACCATAAGGAACTCCCTGGATGAGGGCGTACCCCTGGCGGAGTACACCAGAAGGTACGAGGATGCCTTCTTTGAAGACCTCAAAGCCCTCAACATCGAACCTGCCGAGCACTACCCCCGGGCCACCGAGCACATCGGCGAGATGGTGGCCATGATAAAGAGACTCATGGACAGGGGCCTGGCCTACCGCGGGGAGGACGGCTCCATCTACTTCGCCATCTCCCGCTTCGATGGCTACGGCCGGCTCTCAGGGATAGACCTGGGGGGGCTGAAGAAGGGGGCCAGGG
>JAADFM010000089.1 GCA_013152845.1 Methanobacteriota archaeon
GACGTGGATGAGCTCCGACCTGCCGTCGCCGTCGAGGTCGCCTGTCAACCACGAGGTGGTGGGCGTGTAGTAGCCGAGAACGGCTTCCTCCCTGAGACCGACGATGTCGCCGGTGCTGTAACCGGGGGTGTATTCGTAAACGTACAGAGTGGTCTCGTACTGGCCGGGGGAGACGTGGATGAGCTCATCCTTGGGGTGGGTTGGGAGCTCCCCGCCGTGGACCGGGGATGCCAGGCAGGCGATAAAAAGCATGGATACAAGAGCCCATCTCATCCCTCTGCACCTGGTTTCCCTTTTTCCTGGTCCCTATTAATATCTATTGCCTTGTTCCGTCCCTGGCAAAGATTTAAGTCTGCCTGGATTGAACTATCAGTATGGCCCACCTCCAGATTGCCCTGGACCTCCTCTCCATCGCCGATGCCCTGACCATCGCCGAGGCCTCGGTGAAGGGCGGGGCCGACTGGCTCGAGGTCGGGACACCCCTGATAAAGAACCACGGCACCACGGCCATCAACAAACTGAAGGCCTCCTTCCCGGACAGGACCATCGTGGCAGATATGAAGACCGTGGACACCGGGGACCTGGAGGTGGAAATCGCTGCCAAGAACGGGGCGGATGTGGTATGCGTCCTCGGCATGGCCGGGGATTTCACCATAAAGAGGGCGGTGAACCAGGCCCGGGCACATGAGGTGAAGGTCATGGCAGACCTCCTGGGAGTGGATGACAAACTCCAGCGGGCCAGGGAACTGGAGGACCTGGGGGTGGACTACATCCTCCTCCATACG
This sequence comes from Methanobacteriota archaeon, assembly GCA_013152845.1. Classification (GTDB taxonomy): domain Archaea; phylum Hydrothermarchaeota; class Hydrothermarchaeia; order Hydrothermarchaeales; family JAADFM01; genus JAADFM01. The sequence continues at coordinate 786 of JAADFM010000089.1, forward strand.
CCCCTGGATATACAGAAGGTGAAGGAAGAGAAGGTGGACGCCTCCCTGGAACTATTAAGGGAGCTCACCCGGCAGGTGGGCATACCGGTGGCGGTGGCAGGCGGGATTACCCTGGAGACCGCCCGGTACCTCAAAGAGGCAGGGGCGGATATCTTCGTCGTGGGCAGGACAGTGACCAAGGCAAAGGACGTGGAGGGCACCGTCAGGAAACTCTGCAGCTCGATAGGCGTGGAGGTCATCGAGAGGGAAGAGGAGGAGGTCCCGGAAGAAGAGCTCATCAGGGGCTTCGAGGAGCTGCCCACCCCCTTCATATCAGATGCCATGAAGAGGTTCGGGGCCATGCGGGGCCTGAGACCCCTGGTAAAGGGGAAGAGGATCGCGGGCAGGGCGTTCACGGTGCGGACCCTGGGCGGGGACTGGGGGAAGGTGGTCAAGGCCGTGGATGCCGCAAGTGAGGGGGACATCATCGTTGTGGACGCCCAGGGGGTGGAGATAGCGGTATGGGGGGAACTGGCCACCCGCAGCGCCATGGCGAGGGGAATCAAGGGGGTCATCATAGACGGGGCCGTCAGGGACTCCGATGACATCAGGGCCCTGGGCTATCCGGTATGGGCCCGCTCCATCGTGCCCAACGCTGGGGAGCCCCACGGGCACGGGAAACTCGGGGCCAGGATATCCTGCGCCGGCCAGCCGGTAAGCCCCGGGGATGTGGTGGTGGCAGACGAGGTGGGGGTGGTGGTCGTCCCCGGCAGGAGGGCGGGGGAGGTCCTCAAGAAATCCCGGGAGATAGCCCTCAAGGAGAGGCGCTACAAGGAGGAGATAGAGGCGGGAAAGACCCTTTCTGAAATCTTCGGGCTCTGAGCGGTATGGCACGGTAGTGGCACAAATAGCAAAAACTATATATATTCTTATATATACCCTGGATAATATGCCCGAAGGAGAGCCCGGAGAGGAACTTCTGGAGAACTATGACGTCATCATCATAGGGGCGGGGCCGGCAGGGCTTTCCGCCGCCATCTACGCCGCCAGGGGAAACCAGGATACGCTGGTCCTCGGCGTTCCGGGCAGGGGGGCCATCGCCAAGGTGGAGGTCCTGGACAACTACCTGGGGTTCCCCGAGGGCATCACCGGCGAGGAGCTGATGGAGCTGGCCGGGAGGCAGGCCCGGAGGTTCGGCGCCCATCTCCTCCAGGAGGAGGCCCTGGTGATAAAACAGGGGCCGGGAGGTGAGGGTTACACCGTCGAGACCCCAAACCACGCCTTCAACACCAAGGGCATCATCATCGCCACAGGCATCAAGCACGAGAGGCCGAAAATCGAGGCCCTGGAGGAGTACGAGGGGCGGGGTGTGTCCTACTGCGTGGTCTGCGACGGTTTCTTCCACCGGGACAAGAAGGTGGGGGTCATCGGGTCCAGGGACTACGCCGCCAAGGAGGCCCTGGAGCTGCTGAGCTATACCAGGGATGTGACCATCTTCACCAACGGGGAGGAGCTGGAGCTCCAGGAAGGCCTGAGGAGGCAGGTGGAGGAGGAGGGCATCAAGGTCAATACCGAGAAGTGCAAGTCCGTCTACGGGACCGAGACGGGTACGGTGGGGGGGCTGGAGATGGAAAACGGTGACAAGATAGAGCTCAGCGGCATCTTCGTGGCCGTGGGGACCAGCGGGGCGGTGGATTTCGCCAAGACCCTGGGTATCCAGGTGGAGGGCACCACCATCAAGGTTGACAGGCGCATGAGCACCGGGGTCCCCCGGGTCTACGCCGCCGGGGACTGCACCGGGGGCACCGCCAGGTTGCAACCGCGGTGGGTCAGGGAGCGGATGCCGCCCTGAACCTGATAAAGGAATTGAAAGGCACAGACAAGTACGTCGATTACCACTAGGATAGGTGAAGGCAAATGAGGAACTTTCCAGACCTGAAAACACCTTACCGGGAACTCTCCCTTGAGGAGATAATGAACTGCATGTTCGGGCTCAAGAACTTCGAGACCAAGATATATATCGAGATTATCAACCACAGCCCGGTGACCGTCAACGAACTCGTGGAGAAATTCGACAAGGACCGCTCGACAGTACAGAGGGCCCTCCAGAACCTGGCCATGGCAAGGCTCATCTACAGGGAGCAGAAGAACATCAAGAACGGCGGGTACTATTACGTCTACAACGCCGCTCCCTTCGATGAGGTGAAGGCCACCATCAAGGCCTCGGTCAGGAAATGGGCCGATGCGGTCATCACCTGGGTTGACGGGATAAAGACAGGGCAGGACTAGTCAGAGGTACTTCTCGAGGACCTTGTCGAAGTGCTCCTTGGGTGCCGCACCGATAAGGGTCTCCACCGGTTTCCCGTCCTGGAACAGCATTATGGTGGGGATGCTGGCTATCTGGAACTTCATGGCGGTCTTGGGACTTGTGTCCACGTTGACCTTTCCGCAGAGGAGCTTCTCGTTCTCCCTGGCCAGGGCCTCGATGGTGGGGGCCACCATGTGGCAGGGCTGGCACCATTCGGCCCAGAAGTCCACCAGGACCAGGGGGTTTTCGCTTATGACCTCGTCAAAGTTGTCATCGGTTATCTCGATGGGGGTATCGGGTGTGGTTCCGCTGGCGCTCATCTATCCTCACCTCTTTGGGGTCAAATCATGGGAAACCAACCTTTATAAAGTTTTTCTCAAGGCCGCCTCCATGACCAGGGCGGTCTTCACGGTCTCGAGGTATGCGTTGAGGAGGATGGTGCCCAGGAGGGAGAGGAGGCCCTGGAGGATCTCGAGGGATGCCTTGAGAAAGGCGCTGTCCGAGAAGGCGATTACGGGCATGAAGACGTTGGGCAGGATGAGGAAGACCACCACCGAGAGCCCGAAGGCCAGGAGGCCGTAGAGTACTACGTCCCAGAGGTGGGAGTAGACGAACTCCGCGCTTTCCCTGATGGCGGAGACCGCACCCCTTCCATGCAGGACGATTATCTGGGGGGCGAAGAGGGTGAAGAAGAAGACCGCCAGGACAGCGAGGAAGCCCGCCGCCGTGCCGAAGATGGCCAGGGCGGTCACCGCAAAGGAGCCCGCCCCCACCACCCCGGCCAGGACCGCCGGGAGGAAGGCCAGGAGGATGGCCCCCGAGGCCATGAAGGCCTGGACTATGAGGAAGGCGAGGACGGAAAGGCCGTGGCGTCTGGCGGCCTCCATGCCGCCGGCAAATGCCGCCCTGCCCTCGATACCACCGCGGGCGAGGCCTATGGTGGCGGCCCTGGCCGAGGCCCTGAGCACCAGGAAGAATGCGAAAAGGACAAGGCCCAGGAAGGCCAGGAAAACCAAAAGTTTCAGGCTGAGGGTGCCTGCGGTGAGGAACCGGTACACCGCCAGGCGGGGGTCATCGACGCCCATGGACAGGATGGACGCCCCCATGGCCAGGACGGCGAGGAATACCGCCAGGGTGAGGGCCGCGGTGTCCAGGACGTATTCAAGGAAGAAGGGGACCGCAATCTTCAGGTTCCTCTGGTAGACGTCGAGGGACCTTGAGAATATCCGGCCCACGTCCAAGGCCATCACCCGGCCAGTTTCCTGCCTTCTTTTATGAACTTCTCAACCGTCGCTTTTGGAATCCCGGAGGCCTCGGAGACCTCGGCGGGGTCGCGGGCCAGGAGGTCTTCAACCGACTTCACGCCGGCAGAGGCCAGCTGCTCCTCCCTCTTGGGCCCGAGGCCCGGGATGGCCTTGAGGGGCGTGGCCTTCTGTTTCTTGGGGGCAGGTTTGGCTGCCTTGGCCTTGCCGGGCTTTTTCTTCCTGGGTGGCGCTTTGACTCCCTTGGCCATCTCCTTTAAGGCATCCACGTTCACCTGGTGGACGCTGCGTCTCCTCCGGTCCACCCGCAGGGCCAGGGCCTTTACCTGGCGCCGGGTCAGCCCGGCCTGGGTGAGCTCGCCTATCGAGAAGCCCCTCCCGGGGCGTGCGCTTTCCTTTACCAATGCTTCAGTCATCTTTCCATCACCGTTATGCTACAACTATTTAAATCACCCGGGATTATTTAAATGCAATGCTGGAATTCAAGGTCTTAAGCGAGGAGGATACGGCCTGTGTCCGGGAAGGCCTCGGGGAGTTCGGGGTGGGACTGGAGGAGCTGGCCGGGGACGGGGTCCTGGTGGGTTCTTACGGCGGGCGGCTGGAGGTGTTCCGGACCGGACGCCGGACCCTCGAGGTGATGGAGAGGGCCGGGAGGCGGCCATACTGCGCCGGGCTGTACGTGGGCGAAATCAGGGGGGGCAGGTTCCTCCTGGGCCTTGAAGGCGCTGCCATCATCGCCCCCCATACCGACAGGAAGGTGGTGGTGAACAGGAAGGCGGAACAGTTAGTTTTATATGGGAGGGATGTCCTCCATAAATCGGTCCTGCACCTTCCAAAAAACCTCAAACCTGGACACAGGTGCCTCATTGTGGATGAAGAAGACGAGGTCCTGGGACTGGGCAGGATGGAAAAGGATTGTATCAGGAATATCATGGACAGAGGTTGGTATCTCCGAAAAGGTGAGTGAGTATGGTGCTGAGCGAGGGCGATTTCGTAAAGGTGAGGTACACCGGGAGGATAAAAGACCGGGGAGGTCTTCGACACCACCTCGGAGGAGGTGGCAAAAGAGGAGGGAATATACGACGAGAAGGTGGTGTTCAAGAGCCAGCCAATCGTCATCGGGGCCGGACACGTCCTGAAGGGCCTGGACGAGGCCCTGGTGGGAGCCGAGGTGGGGGAGGAGAAGACCGTGGAGGTTCCCCCGGAGAAGGGCTACGGCCTGAGGGACCCGAAGCTCATCAAGGTGGTGCCCATAAGGGAGTTCAAGCGCCAGGGGATGACCCCGGTGCCGGGCATGCGCATCGAGGCCGACGGCCGGGTGGGCAAGGTCCAGAGTGTGGGGGCCGGAAGGGTCAGGGTGGATTTCAACTACGAGCTGGCCGGCAAGGTCCTGGAGTACGATGTGGCGGTGGAGGAGAAGATAAACAAGACCGAGGAGAAGATACGCCACCTGCTGGAGCTCCACTTCAAGTCCATCCCGCCAAACGACCACGATATCCACCTGGAGGACGGGAAGGCCGTGGTGGTCCTGCCCGAGAACGCAAAGTTCGCAAAGGAGGCACAGCTGGCAAAACTCCTGGTCTCAAAGGACGTCTTCACCTTCATGGAGGACATCGATAAGGTGGAGTTCAGGGAGGTCTACGAGCGGCCCGCACCACCGGAGAAGAAGGAGAAGCCGAAGGCCAAGGAAAAAAAGTCGCCAGCCAGAAAAAAGAAGACCGCCAAGAAGAAGTGAGGCCCGAATAACAAAAATTAAATACGGGTTGCAATCTATGGGGGATGGATGGAAAAGCCCGAGTTCCGGAGGTATGGTGAATGACTGGTAGATGTATTGGATTTGCATCCTTTGTTATTGTCTTGGGGATACTTGTCACGGCAGGGAGTGCCCATGCAGTCGCCCCTTACATCAGCAACGGTACTGCAACCTTTACCACCATCCAGGAGGCGGTGGACAATACGACTGCAGGAGGAACCATCTCCATAAGCGGGACCTATACCGAGAACGTGGACGTATACAAGCCCCTCAACATTGTGGGAGACGGGACCGCCACCACCATCATCACGGCGAACAATACCGCCGACCACGTCTTCAACGTGACCGCAAGCAATGTCAATATCAGTAACCTGACGGTGACAAACGCCACCGGTGCAGGGAAGGCAGGGATATACTTGGCGAACTCCAATTCATCGACCATCCAGAACGTCAACGCTTCGGGCAACTACTACGGCATCTACCTATACTCATCGCCGAGCAACACCCTCACTAACAATATCGCAAGCAACACCACATACGGTATCTACTTATACTCATCAAATAACAATACCCTTATTAACAACACAGCTGACCTCAACAGCCGTGGCATCTACCTCTCTTCCTCCAACTACAACACGCTTACCGGCAACACGGCTAACTCCAATACCAACGGGATTTATCTCTCCTACTCCTACTACACCACCATCTCAGGCGGGACAGCAAACAGTAACAGCGAGGGGATGTATATCAGAAGTTCAAGCTTCAACACAGTGACAGGTGCTGAGCTCCACAACAACACGAATGCCGGCATTTATGACATTGCAGGAGGATTCGCAGCAGAAAGTTACCAGAACTTCTCTTCGAATCATATCTCTGGTAGCAGTAATGGCATATACATGGGTAGCGAGGACAATTCCATCATATCCGGCAACTCCGTCTGGAACTGCACCTACGGGATTTATAATGATGGGTCCGCAGGAGGCAACGTCTTCTCCTCTAACACCCTATATAACAACACCTACGGGTATTACTTCAGCTCTTCCTCAGGAGACACCATCTCCGGCGGGAGCGTTACCAACAACAGTGGGCCGGGTATATACTTGAGCAGTTCAAGCAACAACCGAATAACCGGGGTGACGGTCTCCTACAACAACCTCGGTTATACTGGTTGGGGGGGAGTATATGTTACCAGTTCCAACAGCAATATCCTCTCGCGCAACACCATAGACCACAATCCGGAAAAAGGTGTCTTAATCAGCTCATCTACCGGTAACATAATAGACTCAAACCAGATAATCTACAACTGCGGCGGCGTGGATGGTATCCGGGTGGAGTCATCAGATGACACTATAGTAACTAACAACAACGTCTCCTACGGAACGGGTTACGGCATCGAGATATCAAGTTCCAACAACGTGACGATTTCTGGCAACACCCTGGAGGCCAATGCAGGCGTTGAGATTGCCGTCTGGAGCTCCCAGAACGGGACCATAGTCAACAACACCATAAGAGATACGGGCATGACTTCCGACGGCTTACAGCTTTCTAGCTCATCGGGCTTTGTCATAGCCAGCAACAGGATAACGGGCATGGACAACGGCATCTACCTGGCCGGCACGGCAGACAAGAACAAGCTCATCGGCAACAACCTTACCAGCAACACCTACGGGGTCTACTCAATCACTACCGGCCAGAACAACTCGGTCCTCTTCAACACCATCTCAGGGAACACGAACGGTGTGGCCAACACACAGACAACATTCAACCTCAACGCTGTAATGAACTACTGGGGCTCCACAGACGGACCCTCGGGGGCGGCAAACGGCTCGGGAGACACAGTCTCGGCAAACGTGAGCTACCTGCCCTACCTGAGCACTGCAACGAACAGCGGGACATCGGGTACGGCACAGGGCACGGGAACCCTGGACATGAAGAGCCTCATCGACACCGAGGTAGACTACGACGCAAGCTGTCCCGTGGATGTCACAGTCTCAATATACAGCTCGAACCCGGGCGGCTCATCGGCATTTGCAACCGACATCGGCTATCTCGACCTCTACGTCCCGGATGCATCGTGCCTGAACAACCTGACGCTGAGGTACTACTACACCGCAGCACAAGTGGCGGGTAAGGACGAGTCAAGCCTGAAAATCGCATTCTACAACTCCACGGCAAACACATACGTGGAGTGCTCCAATACTGGCGTGAACACCACCGATACGGGCAACTACTCGGGATACATCTGGGTATTCGTAAACGCGACAACAGTGCCGACCAAGACAGACCTGACCGGAACGGTGTTCGGCATAGGCGGGGGGATAGCCGCCTCAGCTGGGGGCACAGCAGGCACCACATCACACGGCATATCCATAACAGACATCGAGCTGCCGGATTCCATCACCCCTGGCAGCACCCTGAAACTACTGGTGACCATCGCAAGCAGTGCGTACGAGTCAGGGGTGATTTTGAAGGTCCCAGGCCTGCCAGAAGGATGGACCGCTGACGAGGTGGACACAGGACCACTAAACGTGGGCACAAACGAAAAGGAGATAACGGTAACAGTACCGGAAGACGCATCAGGGGAGTTCGCACTGACCGTTGAGGCGGTGGCAAAGGACTTCCTGGGTACGGCGAAGAAGGTGGTAAACCTGGCAGTCAGCGAGGCAGGAGGTCCGGCACCGACAACGGCACCCCCAGTAGCGACTGCACCGCCAAAACCAACCGAGAAGCCTAAACCGCAACCGACAGAAAAGCCGCCGGAGACCCCGGCCGAAACCATGAAGCCTGAGCCAACACCCGCACCGGCCGGAGAAGCAAAGGGGATATGCGGGCCGAGCCTCGTAGCGGCCGTGGCACTGCTGCCGGTGCTCTTCAGGCGGAAGCTGCGGCAGGGTCATCATCTTCCAAAATGATTTGAGGTCGGGAAGTATAGGGATGAGGGTAATGGGGACCGTT
>JAADFM010000090.1 GCA_013152845.1 Methanobacteriota archaeon
CTGGGCTCGGGCAAGGAGCACGCCAAGTGGCAGCCCGCCACCGTGGGTTACAAGAACTATCCTGCCATAAGGGTCACAAAGGACTGCGTGGACTGCGGGGATTGCGTGGATGCCTGCCCTGTCAACATCCTTGAGTCCAAGGGCAAAAAAGTCAGGGTGACAGACGCCCAGAAGTGCATACTCTGCAACGCCTGCGTGGAGATATGCGACATGGACGCCATAACGGTCCGGCCCACCAAGGGCAAGTACATATTCACCATAGAAAGCTTCGGCGCCCTGGAGCCCGACGAGATATTCAGGAGTGCCTGTTCCGTCATGGAAGAGAAGACCAGGGCCTTGGAGAGCCTGCTCTGATATGCGGGGGTGGCCGAGTGGACAAAGGCGCAAGGTTGAGGGCCTTGTTCCTAAGTGGATACGAGGGTTCGAATCCCTTCCCCCGCACTTGTCACCCTCCTCGGCGTGGCGCTATCGCTAACGCCTCGTCGCTCGACACCGGTGATAAACCCAAAGACCCGCATTTTGCCCTACCCGGACAAAATGCTCCAATAATTCAAAAATAATATAAGATGCGAACAAATTCCCCATGGAGAACGTTTGCGAGTGAGGTATAAACCGAGCGATTGATAGCAAGGGTGTGAAAGTTATGAAGAAGTCCAAGACGACCAACACAGTCCTGCAGAGGACCATCGACGAGTTGATTCAGACGTCTTATCGGGAGGATGTGAACATCTGGAGGGACCTGGCCAGGAGGCTTTCCAGGTCCAGGTCCAGACGGGCAGAGGTAAACGTTGGGAAGCTGGCCAGGTTCACCAAGAAAGGCGACGTGGTGGCCGTGCCCGGGAAGATCCTGGGTTCAGGCGTAATCGAGCACCCCATCACCGTTGCGGCCTTCAACTTCTCTGCCTCGGCTGCTGAGAAGATAGCCCGGGCAGGGGGGAAATGCCTCACCCTGTCCGAACTGGTGAGCAACGTCCCCAAGGGCACCAACGTGAGGATTATGGAGTGAGCGAGATGAAGGTAATAGACGCCACGGACCTGATCCTGGGGAGGATGGCCTCCAGCATCGCCGCAGACCTCATGAGGGGTGAGAAGGTGGCGGTGGTCAATGCCGAGGAGTGCATCATCACCGGCAGGAAGAGGGACATCATAAACAGGTACAAGGAGAGGCGCCAGAGGAAGAGTCTGGTCAATCCGGCGCGCCACGGACCCTTCTTCCCGAGGCGGCCCGAGGGCATCATCAGGAGGGCCGTCAGGGGCATGGTGCCCTACAAGAAGGCCAACGGGAAGAAGGCCTACAAGAACCTGAGGGTGTACCTGGGCGTCCCCGAGGAACTGGCCGGTGCCGAGAAGCTCACCGTGGAGGGTGCCCACCTCTCCAAACTCAAGGTCCCGAAGTACATAAAGCTCAAGGACCTGTCCAGGGAGCTGGGAGCAGATTTTTGAGGTGTTCTCATGAAAAAACAAGTCATCACATCAGGAAAGCGGAAAACCGCCGTGGCCAAGGCCGTCATCCGAGAGGGGACCGGCAAGGTCAGGGTCAACAAGAAACCCGTGGAAATCATCGAGCCCGAGATGGCGAGGATGAAGATCCTGGAACCCCTCGTCCTGGCAGGAGAGCTGGCAGAGAAGGTGGACATCGAGGTCACTGTCCGTGGCGGGGGTTTCTCCGGGCAGGCAGAGGCAGCCAGGACGGCCATCGGCAAGGGCCTGGTGGAATTCAGCGGTGACCTGGAACTGAAGGAAAAATTCTTACAATACGACAGGACCATCGTCAAGGGCGACCACCGCCGCAAGGAGACCAAGAAATACGGGGGTCCCGGAGCCCGGGCCAAGAAACAGAAATCCTACAGGTGAAGAACATGATAATACCCGTCAGATGCTTCAGCTGCGGCAACGTCATCGGGGACAAATACGAGGAATACAAGGAAAGGGTCTCGGCCGACGAGGACCCCAAGGAGGTCCTGGATGCCCTCGGGATAAGGAGGTACTGCTGCAGGCGGATGCTCCTTACCCACGTGGACCTGCTGGACGAGGTCATAAAATATGAAGAGAAGGGGCTGTAGGGTAGCCTGGACCATCCCTCCACCTTGGGGTGGTGGTAACCCGAGTTCAAATCTCGGCAGCCCCACTTCGAATCCACCCGTCGCTCAAAGGGCCTGCGCCCTAGGCCAAGGAGCGTCTTTATCCAATGGATGGTTGTAGAGATGGCAAAGGAAAAATATACCCGGTTCGAAAAGGCAAGGATAATCGGCGCAAGGGCGCTCCAGATATCCATGGGCGCGCCCGTACTCATAAAGACCGAAGATACCACCTCCCCCATGCTCATGGCCCTGGCAGAGCTGGAGGCAGGGGTCATCCCCATAACCGTGCGGAGGAGGATGCCGGTGAAAAAGGAGATGGGATAGAATGAAACCCACCATCATCGAGGAGGTCCGGGCCAGGAAGGTCCTGGACAGCCGCGGGAACTGGACCATCGAGGTCGATGTGGAGACCTGCGGTTACGGTTTCGGCCGGGCTGCCGCCCCCAGCGGGGCTTCCACCGGGAGGCACGAGGTGGTGGCCTTCCCTGACGGCGGGGTGGACAAGGCCATCCTGGAAGTGGACGAGGTCATCGCCCCCGAGCTGGAGGGCAGGGACGCAGAGGAGCAGGACGTCATAGACGCCGTCCTCAAGGATATCGACGGTACCGACAACTTCTCCAATATCGGGGGGAACACCGCAGTGGCCATATCCCTGGCCAATGCCAAGGCAGCGGCCCATTCCCTGAACCTGCCACTCTACAAGTTCCTGGGCGGCAGCTTCTCCACGGAACTGCCCTACCCCCTGGGCAACGTCATCGGCGGGGGCGCCCATGCGGCCAACGCCACCGACATCCAGGAGTTCCTGGTCATCCCCGTGGGGGCCGAGAACATCGCCGAGGCCGTCTATTTGAACTCACTGGTCCACAAGAAGGTGAAGGAGGCCCTGTCCCGGGGCGGGGCGAACCTGGGCAAGGGTGACGAGGGGGCCTGGGCCCCGAACATCGGGGACACCGAGGCCCTGGACACCCTCCGGGAGGTGTGCGAGGAGGTCAAGGCAGAGACGGGCAGGGAGGTGCGCATGGGCCTGGACGTGGCCGCCAGCGAGCTCTGGGACCCGAAGAAGAAGCTCTACCGCTACAGGAGGGAAGGCAGGGACAGGGATACCGGGGACCAGATAGAGTATATCAAGGAGCTCATCGAGACCTACAACCTGTTCTACGTGGAGGACCCCCTGCAGGAGGAGGACTTCGAGGCCTTCTTCCAGCTGACCAGCAACGTGGACGACTGCCTGGTCTGCGGCGACGACCTCTATGTGACCAGCGTGGAGAGGATCGAGAGGGGAATCAGGGAGGGCTCCACCAACGCCGTGCTGATAAAGCCCAACCAGTGCGGGACACTGACAGATACCTTCAATGCCATTAACCTGGCGAAAAAGCACAAACTCACCAACGTCATCTCCCACCGCTCCGGCGAGACCTCGGACGAGAGCATCGCCCACCTGGGGGTGGCCTTCTGCTGCCCCATCATCAAGACCGGGGCCGTGGGCGGGGAGCGGACCGCCAAACTCAACGAACTCATCAGGATCAGCGAGGAGCTGACCCCACACAGGGCCGAGATGGCCAAACTGCCGTAACGGAGGAATAGTATGGAAGAACTGCTCACCACACTGGACAATTATCTGGCTGCGGGCATCCACATCGGGACCCAGCAGAAGGATGCCGCCATGAAGCGCTATATACCGGGTCAGGCCCGACGGGCTCTACGTCCTGGACGTGAAGAAGACCGACGAGAAGGTCCGGGCCGCCGCCAGGTTCCTGGCCAAGTTCAAGCCCGAGAACATCCTCATCGTCTCCCGGAGGAGGTACGGCCAGAAGCCCATCGAGGACTTCGCCAGGCTAACCGGTGCAAGGGCCATATCAAGCAGGTTCATCCCTGGGACGCTGACCAACCCGAACCTCAAGACCTTCCTGGAGCCAGAGGTCCTGATAGTCACCGACCCCAGGGGCGACGAGCAGGCCCTCAAGGAGGCCAGCGACATCGGCATCCCTGTGGTGGCCTTGTGCGATACCGATAACTTCATCGGGGGATGCGACATAGTCATCCCCACCAACAACAAGGGCAAGCGGGCCCTGGCCATCGTGTACTGGCTCCTGGCCCGGGAGACCCTGAGGGAGAGGGGCGAGGACGTGGAGAACTTCCCGCCCCTGGAGGATTTTGGCG
>JAADFM010000091.1 GCA_013152845.1 Methanobacteriota archaeon
TCGACAGCTGGGGCGAGGACGGGTTCCTCACCGATGCGGGCTGCGCCCTGCCCCAGGCCCTGCGCAGCTACAACTGCACCCGGCAGATATGCTCCAGGTACCGGGGGGACCTCCCTGGTGATGCCGGGGAGCTCGTGGCCCGCATAAGGGAGAACGTCAGGCTCCTCGGCGGCATATATTCCAGCATCGAGGACCTCGTGGGGTTCCACGACTTCGGCGCCTTCTAGGCCTTCAGGGCCTCACCGGCGTGTACCTCTCCAGGAAGGCTGAGTGGTCACGGTCGAGGAGGCGCAGGGCCGCCATCATCTCCACCTGGGCCGAGGCCCGGGTCTCCACCAGGTTCCTCAACGTCCCGGCCCGGATGGCCTCCCTGATTCCGGCACATTCCCTTGCGGCCTCGTTCAGGTTGTGCTCCAGGAGCCCCCGGTAGCCCAGCTCCTCCGGGTCCCTGTCCGCGCAGGCCGCGCACCGGCACGGCAGCTCCCTCAGTCCACGGACGTCCACAGGGCCGGCGGTGGTCTCCATGAGGCCCTGCCGTGCGCTGACCCTGGCCGAGAGCCCGTCGAAGAGGTCCACGCCCATGTAGGCCAGGATGGGGAACCAGGCGGCCGGGGCATGGGGGAGGTAGAGGGCGGTGTTTGGCCCGGCCTCCTCTCTTACCGCGGGGAGGACCTCTACCAGGACCCGGGGCCTCCGGACGAGCTTGGCCCCGTCGGCGATGACCAGGAAGGGGCGGTCCCCCAGCTCCCGGGCGCACCTCCTGCGCAGCTCGGGATACCTGCCCCCCTGGACCACGGCAGGGAAATCCGGATAACCCTCGGCGGCCCTGATGGTCTCCTCCACGGCGAACTCGGCGATTTCCCTGGGCACATCCAGGCCGCACGGGAAGTCCGGAAGGATGCCCGGGCCCGCCGTCTCCTGGGGGAGGAAGAGGCTTCCCTGGTCCGCCACAGCGGGCTCCCCCTCCCCGGCCGGGAGCGGCAGCAGGCCGGGGGTCCGAAGGATCATATCCTGGAAGGTGAACCTGCCCAGCCTGGCCGGACCGTGGTGCCTTAGAACCTCCAGCATGGTTGGCCTTTACCGGCGTGGTTTTTATAAAGGTTGTGGAGCAAATAGGCAGCCAGGATGGAAAACGAGGTTCTGAAGGCCATAAGGGAGAGAAGGAGCGTGCGCCAGTTCCTGGACCGGGACGTGCCCGACGAGCTGGTGAGGGAGGTCCTCACCGCGGGCTCGTGGGCTCCATCGGGCCTCAACAACCAGCCCTGGCGCTTCATCGTGGTGCGCGACGAAAAGACCAAGGCGGCCATGGCCGAGCACACCCACTACGGCCACACCCTCCGGGGGGCGCCGGTGCTCATCTGCGTGTTCATGGACGCCGAGGCAAGCTACGACCGCACAAAGGACGCCATGGGCATCGGGGCCTGCAACCAGAACATCCTCCTGGCGGCCCACAGCCTGGGTCTGGGCACCGTCTGGCTGGGGGAGATACTGAAGGACAAGGAGGACGTGCGGAAGATCCTGGGGGCCCCGGACACCTACGAGCTCATGGCCGTCATCTGCCTGGGGTACCCCGAGCCCAGGGACCGGGGTTCGGAGAGGAAACCCCTGGAGGAGCTGGCCTTCAGTGAGAGGTACGGGGAGGGGTTCTCTGGTCCGTCCAGGTGAGGAAGGCGTCCAGGAACTCCAGGTACTCCGGGTTGTTGGCGTATCCCATGTGGACGCCCAGCCTGAAGACCCCGCCCCGGTTCAGCCGGTAGCTCAGCTTCGCAAAGGGCATGACGATGGAGTAGGGTATGGGGCCGAGGCTGAAGTCGTGCAGCCAGGACGGGACCCTTCCCCCGGGCACGGCCACCTCACCCAGCAGGTAGACCTCGTCATAGGCGTCCAGGAGGACCTCCATGGACTCACTGGTGACCAGATACCTCGGCGGGGCGAAGATGCGCGGCCGCAGCCCGGCCCTGGCGAACTCTTCCTTCGAGCGCGCCACCAGTTCCCGGGCCTCCTCCCCGGAGCAGCGGAACTCGAAACCCTCGTGGGTGTAGCCGTGGGCGCCGAGCTCGATGCCACCTGATTCCTTCTCCTTCAGGTACTCCACGAACCCAGGGTATCCGGACAGGGGTGTCGCGCCGGCGTGGTTTGGGATGACGAAGACCACCGTGCGGTGGATGTTGTGCCTTTCCAGCACCGCCAGGACCTCGTCCAGGGCCTCCACCCCGTACCCCGGGGAGGCGTCGTGGACCTCCACCCATATCTGGGCCGGGTCGCCGTGGCAGGGGGGAAGGGCCAGGAGGGCTCCGGCCGCAAGCCAGAGGAGGATGCGCATGGATATACTAACACCAAATCGAAAGTTATATATATTTTTAGTATTGATTCAAGCATCAAAACCTTGAGAGAGGTGTGAGGTGATAAGATGAGTACCGCTTTGGCTATTTTGGGTAATGGGTTACTCTTATCAGCCTTCGGAGTCTTTGTTATCGGCTTCATAGCAAGAATGGTAGGCTGGTATAGGATACCTGTCCCCCTCAAGATACCCACCACTCCTGCCCCCAAGACCCTGCCAGGAGTGCTTTCCCGGGTAGCCACTGAAGTCTTTGTTTTCAGAAGCCTTTTCAAGGCCGATAAGGCCCTCTGGGTGGGCGGATATGTATTCCATGTATCCTTTGCCCTCATCATCCTCAGACACATGAGGTATTTCATTGACCCGATGCCCCGCGTGGTCCTGGCAGTCCAGACCATCGGGGTGTATGCCGGTTTCGCGATGGTGCTTTCCCTGGCATATCTGCTATACCGCAGGGCGGTCTTTGAGAGGGTGAGGTATGTGACGACCTTTGCCGACTACTTCGCCATCCTGCTGATCATGGCCATAGGGATTACCGGTCTCTGGATGAGGTATATCGACAGGGTCTTCGTCATTGACGTGAAGAACTTCGCCATGGGCGCGCTGACACTCCAGATGAACTCCCCCCCGGCGCACCCGGTGTTCTGGCTGCACCTGTGTCTTGTGGCCACTCTGATTGTCATGTTCCCCTTCAGCAAGCTGATGCATTCCGGGGGGATATTCTTCAGCCCGACCAGGAACCAGAGGGACAACCCCAGGGACCGCCGGTACATAAACCCGTGGAACGACACCTTCCCTGACCCGACGGAGTACACGGACGGGGAGTATCCTCCCATAGACGAACTGTGAGGTGACAGGATGACCAACGTTCACAAGATCATACCAACACCCAAGATAAAACCCGACGCCTCGGTGGACCAGATATGCCACCGCTCCAAGGAGGTGCACCAGAAACCCCTGGGACTCCCCTGGGAGCCTTCCGAGAACTGGAAGGAGGATTTCCTGGCGGCGATGGACGACTACCGCAGCAGGTTCCGCTCATTCCAGGACTACCTGGACATCTGCGTGCGCTGCGGCGCCTGCACCGACAAGTGCCACTACTTCCTGGGCACCGGGGACCCCAAGAACATGCCCGTGGCCAGGGCGGAGCTCCTCAGGAGCGTCTACCGCAGGTACCGGACCGTAAGCGGCAAGGTCCTGGGGAAGATGGGCCTGGGCCGCCTCGTCAACGCCAGGGAGCTCACAGAAGACGTCCTGGACGAACTGTACAGGTATCTCTACCAGTGTTCCCTCTGCCGGCGCTGCTCGGTCTTCTGCCCCTACGGCATAGATACCGCGGAGATCACTTACGGCGGCAGGGAGAT